>JAIRZF010000108.1 GCA_031267385.1 Dysgonamonadaceae bacterium
ACAATCATATGTCCGGTTGATGATACCGGCAAAAACTCCGTCAATCCTTCAACAATAGCTATAAGGATTGTTTGCCACCATGTCATTTCCATTTTTTACTGATTTTTTCCGTCGTTTTCCGTGTCTTTTGGTTTTTTGAGAATAGCCCAGATGACGAGAAAAAAGCCGGCCATGGTAACTATGGGAGCAATCACGATACGTCTCGTATCGAAAATTCCAGGATTAAACCCCGTTTCTTCAGTAGTCTGAACTCCTGACATCAGGAAGAAACCAATGATGATCACCAGAATAGATATACCTAGAAGAATAAAATTTTCTTTACCGAATGCAAATTTCTTTTTGTCCATGTTATTTATATTGAACCGTATTATAATTTTATCTCTTTAATGGCTAAAAGCCAAATGTTAGTTAATCACTCATTTAGTTAATTACTCATAGTACATGTCATCAACATTCATCCTTAAGTATTTGTTAACGGCCATCCAGGTAGCCGTAATTGATATGATAACTCCAAATACGAGGACTGAAGCAAATACTATCAATAAAGAATTCATATCAATTAACTCGGAAAAATCGATCACATCTTTGACTACATAATACAACAGCCAGAAAATCAATCCGATAGCAATGAGTGCAGCCACGATTCCGGAAAGAATGTTTGAACGTATGAATGGTTTGGTAATAAAACCGTTTGTTGCTCCTACAAGCCTCATTGTATGGATCAGGAACCGTTTTGAATAGATCATTAACCGGATCGTATTATTGATAAGAGCATATGAAATGATCATCAGGAGAATAGCCAGTCCCAAGATTATCAGTCCGACTTTCTTCATGTTTTCATTGACCAGTTGTATCAGATCTTTGTGGTATTGTACGTCCTGTATATTTGCAGACATTCCACGTACATTCTTCTCTATCAGGGTAATACTGTCGGCTGTAGCGTACTCTGAATTTAATTTAACTTCAAGAATGGCGGGTAGGGGATTAAATCCCAATAGTTCTTCGGGAGATTGCCCCAACTCTTTCTCCAGTTGGGACGCCGCATCTTCTTTAGATATAAATTTAACGGATTTCACATATGTTGCGGAATTCAGTGTCTGTTGCAACTCTTTTACCTGGACATTGCTCACATCATCGTTGAGTACAATATCAAACGAAAGGTTTTCTTTGACATAAGTAGAAAAACTATTTGCAAACAATGACAGTAAAACAATTAATCCCAGTAAGAACAATACCAACGAAATGCTGATTATTGCCGTAATTCTAGAGTTTAAAAAAGCCGCGGGAGTAATCTTTTTCCTACTTTTCATCCGGTAAAATTATTTCAAAACGCACAAAATGCCCAAATTGGGTGCAAAATAAGGAATAATTTATGAAAGATGAGCGGTTTTGTATATTTTTAACACTTATTCATACATCATGCGATCCAGCGCCAAAGGAATATATTCAGGATTGATCCCGGCTCTCAGCAGTTCCGGTATGTCCGGATTAAAAGCTTCATTGAATTTGTCTATCGAGCAGTCATAAAGAAGAAACGCCGACTTGTAATATTCAATGGCTTCACTTATATTTCCCATCGCAAACCGGGTATGACCGCAGTTGAGAAAGTCCTGGGCTTCTGCATCTTTCTCAATGATTTTCTCAAAATACGACATCGCCTGTTCATATTTACCTGTAAGAAAAGAACACCACGCAATAGGCCTCCACGCACGTTCTCCATGCTTGTCGAGATATTCTACTTCAAAATAGCATTTCAGAGCTTCCGTATAATCTCTCAGTTCCAGGAAACAATGGCCGATATTCAATTGTATTGATAAATTATCCGGACTCATTTGTCCGGCTTTCCTGTAATAAACCAGCGCTTCTCCGGGATTTTTCAGAATCCTGTAGCAATAAGCTATTTTTTTAATTGTCCAGGACGAAGCGCCATTCAGCAACTCCGCTTTTAAATAAGCGTCAAGGGCTGCTTCAAAATTGCCGGTTTTTTGCAGACAAAATCCTTTTTTCTGGTAAATGGTATCCGAAGACATTCCTTCATCGATCAGTCGATTGAATACCTGTAAAGCCTCTTCGTAGTAGTTCCTGTTGAAATAATATTCGCCGATGACCATTCTGCTTTCGAAATCGGAAATAATGCGGCCGATACTTTTCGAGTGAATGTAATCGGATTTTTCTTTGAATATATCTTCGAAATCAGATCTTTTCGGGTAAATTTTGTAGAACCGGTACAAATCCTGAATGTATTGTTTCGATATGACTGAAGATTGTTTATGGCTACCGGGAAGATCTTCTTTTTGGAGTTCTTTTACCGCATCCGATTCGGCAACAAACTGTCCGGTCATCATCTTTTTATATTCCTCAGGCATCTGTGCAATACTAAAAAACAGAGAGTATTTATCTGAGTTACAGAGGAGTGACGATTCCACAAGAATCTCCGTCAATTCTTCATTTTTCTTCCCTTTAGTTCCTGATATAAATGAATTTCCGGAGAAAAACGGAATAAACCAGTTACTTAATTTATTAAAAAAAGGATAAGCTTTCAGATGAGCAAAAGAAGAGTGCATGATGTCCGCCCCTTCCATCTGAAGTTCGGAAAATTCTTTCAATTTGTCTCCCAGTCCCGATTCATCAATGATATTGACCCATTCGGGATTCTTCTCTTCCATGCCGGATCCCTCCATAAGATCATCTAATTTGATCTTATTTCTTAACCCCGGGCTGATTTTCATCATTTCCGGAATAATTTCCTCTTGTATTTTCTTCGTTATTTTTTCCGTTTCACGACTCATTATAAATTGCAGCAGGATATCTCTGACATTTTCCCTGAATCCTTCGCTTTCCGCAAGATGCTCCAAGCGATGAAGTACTTGCGGGTATATGGACAATCTGCTATCGTATTTATGGAGTCCCATTAGCAAGCCTATCAATGCCCTTTGGCGTATATTTTCATGTTGATTCCCGCAGGCCTGCATGAGTAATAGTACTTTATTTTCATCAAAAATAAACTGGTTCCCAAGAGTCAGCGCCGATATTATCAGGCAGGTTGCCACATACGAATGTGTTTTATCATCAATAAAACAATTCAGAGCTTTGGTATCCTCAGCAGATAATTGCTCATTCAGCCAAATTTCCATAAAAAGCTTGTCGGAAATGTTTTCTATCTCTTTTTTAAATTCCGGAAGACGGTCTTCTTTTTCCTCTCCGTCTTCTAACAGGCTGATCAAAGATATTTTACCTTCAATATCTTCAATTGAGGTTAAAAGAGATATGATGGAGTTATTTGTCGGCGAATACAGGTTGGTACGCTTATTATCATAATAGACCCCGGATGAATACTTGATATTCAACTGATTTACGGTAATATCCACGAGCTTGTAACAAGATCGTAATAAATCCCCATAAATGTGGTGTTGTTCCGGGTCTTTGACACCTTGAGTGAGATAACGAAGCATAAATTTATAAGTCGTTTCCAACTCATTCTTTTTTTCTTCCAACTGCCAATTTTGCAGTTCTGCAAATGCCGGAACGAGCGAGTCGAAAGTGTCTTTCAGGCGCTTTTGTTCCAGTGATGAATAGGCTTTACGTGTTATTTTTTTTATATCAGGAGTCACCATTTTCCGATAATACTTATTTTTATTGTCAAGGACAAAATTTATGCCTGTTGTAACAAGTGCGACATAATGGCTGATATTCTTCTTTTTCCCCCAGCAACACCAGCTTGTCATTTTTTATCAGGCGATGGGAATAATTTGCCAACTGTCCACATTCCATACAGATAGCGTGTACTTTAGTCACATCTTCGGCGATAGCACACAATGCAGGCATAGGGCCGAACGGATTTCCTTTGAAATCCATATCCAGGCCGGCAACAATAACACGGATTCCCTGATCCGCCAGTTTGTTACAGGTTTCCACCAGGCCGTTATCAAAAAATTGTGCTTCGTCAATCCCAACGACATCAATATCACCGGAAAATAAAAGGATATTTCCTGAATTCTCAACCGGGGTACAGGGGATGGAGTTCATATCGTGTGAAACAACCCCTTCTACATCGTAACGGGTATCAATTGCAGGTTTGAAAATTTCTACTTTTTGCCTGGCAAATTGAGCTCTTTTTAAACGCCTGATAAGTTCTTCGGTTTTCCCGGAGAACATAGACCCGCAAATGACTTCGATAGAGCCACGTCTGATGGGTATTTGATGCAATTGGTTTTCAGAAAACATGATGGTAATTAAAGATGGAGGACGACATCTATCCGTCATTTCTCCTTGCAATGGAAACGACGGATGAATGTCATTCTGAATGTTTAATTATTTTTTCGTTAATTGTTCCATAATCAGTTTTTCCAGTTCGTCCGCCAATTCCGGATTGTCTCTCAGGCAATCTTTGGCAGCCTCACGTCCTTGGCCGAGTTTAGTGTCTTTATAACTATACCAGGAACCACTTTTTTTGACAATACCCATTTCTGAGCCTATATCGATGATTTCTCCGGTTCTTGAAATTCCTTCCCCGAACATGACATCGAATTCGGCTTTCTTGAAAGGAGGCGCCACTTTATTTTTAACGACTTTGACACGGGTTTGATTTCCTTTCACATCTTCACCTTCTTTAATGGCAGCTCCCTTTCGGATATCCAGACGTACGGAAGCGTAGAATTTAAGCGCATTACCACCGGTGGTTGTTTCCGGATTACCAAACATAATCCCGATTTTATCACGCAACTGGTTGATAAATATGCAGGTCGTATTTGTTTTGTTGATAGCTGCGGTCAACTTTCTTAAAGCCTGAGACATCAAACGGGCTTGAAGACCCATTTTGGAATCACCCATTTCTCCCTCCAACTCCGCTTTGGGAGTCAGCGCTGCTACAGAGTCAATGACAATAATATCAATAGCTGAAGAACGGATCAATTGTTCTGTAATTTCCAGGGCTTGTTCTCCTGAATCCGGTTGAGAAATCCATAAGTTTTCAATATCTACACCTAATTTTTCTGCATAAAAACGGTCGAATGCATGTTCTGCATCAATGAATGCTGCAATTCCACCGGCTTTTTGCGCTTCGGCAATCGCATGGATAGCTAAAGTTGTTTTCCCGGACGATTCGGGGCCATATATTTCAATAACCCGTCCGCGTGGATACCCGCCAACACCCAAGGCGGCATTTAAGCCGATTGATCCGCTGGGTATCACGCTTATTTCTTCGACTATATCGTCGCCCATTTTCATGATAGAGCCTTTACCATAGCTCTTTTCAATTTTGTCTGTTGCAGCACGTAATGCTTTCAGTTTTTCTGCATTTGGAGCAACAGCGGCTCCTTTTACTTCTGTTTCGTTTGTTTTTTCGCTCATAATTTTTTAATTTGTTTTGAGGATTTGGTTGGCATGATCGCCGTTTTTTCCTATATTTATTTATAATTCTAAATTCTGATTGAAGATCTCATGCCAGGGAAGTCCTTGTTTATTCAATTGTTCCATGAACGGATCCGGATCAAATTCTTCAACATTAAACACTCCCGGTTTTTTCCAGTGACCCTGAAGGAACATCATAGCGCCTATTGTGGCAGGTACTCCGGTAGTATAACTCACTCCTTGCGCACCCGTTTCTTTATAAGCAGCTTCGTGTGAACAATTATTGTAGACATAATAGGTGAATACTTTGCCCGATTTATCTAAACCTTTGATACGGCAACCAATCGAAGTTTCACCCGTATAATTTTCTCCCAGATCTCCCGGATTGGGAAGAACTGCCTTCAAAAATTGGATAGGCACAATTTCCACACCATTGTATATTACGGGATCGATGCGTGCCATACCAATGTTTTGAATTACACGGAGGTGTGTCAGGTATTCCTGTCCGAAAGTCATCCAGAAACGGGCGCGCTTCAGGGTAGGGAAATTCTTAACCAGAGATTCCAATTCTTCGTGATAAATAATGTAGGATTCTTTCGGACCGACATTCGGATAGTTCAACGGTTGGTGAATTTCATGAGGTTCCGTCAATATCCATTGTCCGTTTTCCCAGTATTTCCCTTTTTGAGTGACCTCGCGGATATTGATTTCGGGATTGAAGTTGGTGGCAAATGCTTTGCCGTGATCTCCTGCATTGCAGTCGACGATGTCCAGGTATTGCATCTCACTGAAATGATGTTTATTCGCGTAAGCAGTGAAAATACTTGTTACTCCCGGATCAAATCCGCATCCCAGGATGGCCGTCAAACCGGCTTCCCGGAATTTATCCTGATAAGCCCATTGCCACTTATATTCAAATTTTGCTTCATCCAGGGGTTCGTAATTTGCCGTATCCAGATAATTGACTTTTGCAATGAGACAGGCGTCCATAATTGTCAGATCCTGATAAGGTAATGCTACATTGATCACGATTTCCGGGCGAAAATCATTGAACAGGCCGACCAGTTCCTCTACATTGTCGGCGTCAACCTGAGCCGTCCGGATTCTTTTATTACCGTATCTGACGCCTATTGCATCCGCAATCGCATCGCATTTAGATTTAGTGCGGCTTGCCAGCATGATCTCAGTGAAAACATCCTTGTTTTGCGCTACTTTATGCACAACTACAGTACCTACACCACCTGCACCAATAATGATAACTTTTGCCATTTTCCAATTTTATATTACATTGATTATTTTTCTACAAATGTAATGCGAAAATTTAAGAATACAAAGAATCATTATTCTACAATTTTGAAGAATTGCTTTCAGCCGGGTAATTAAAAACAAAAGAAAAAATATTATGCGAATTGTGTACGGTTTATGTATTTGATTAATAGTTTGTTGCATGAAAAGATGATATTAAAATATGAAAATAATATTTAAAAAAGTTGCATGAAATACAGAAAACCTTACCTTTGGGGTTGCAATTTGAGAAAATTTAGAGAAAATTGAAAAACACGACCATTGAAACACTTGATTCTCGGGAATTCGAAAAAAGTTAGTTTTAGTTTCATGAAATGCAAAATTAAGCCCGCGATTTTGCCCTGTTTTAGTCATTTTTGGTTGTATTCTTTCAATAATTATTTAATTTTTTAGCTGAATGTAATAATTTAATTATATTTGCGTGGTGATTTCACGTAGTATAAAAACATGGGAAAAAATAAAAGTGATTAATATTTTCAAATTTAAATTTTATCTAACTTAAAAGAACACAATTTTTTATGGAAGCAAAAAAGAAAAGAGAAGGTAAAAAAACCCGCGGAATTTCAGCAGCAATCGTGCTTGTATGCTGTTTTGTTGTTGCAATATTGGTTTTCCTTTTTGTATTTGGTAACCCCGACAATTTCGTGAATGGCGATCCTAGCAATCACCCGGCGCAAGGAAAGATGCTTGGTATTATTTACAAGGGAGGTCCGGTTGTATGTTTGATCATTACATTACTTTTAACGGTATTGGTATTGAGTGTGGAACGTTTCTTCGCTATCGGAAGAGCGAAAGGTAAAGGCAACCTGATCAATTTCGTGTACGATGTAAAAGGTGAATTGCAAAAAGGCAACATCAAAGGCGCTGAAGTTCTTTGCGACAAACAAAAAGGCTCTGTGGCCGCCATTATTTCTGCCGGTTTGAAAAAATATGCCGATATGGAAACTACATCGGAAGATTTGAGTAAAGAACAGAAAATTGCCGCTATTCAACAAAATATTGAAGAAGCTACCTCTTTGGAACTTCCTTCAATGGAACAAAACCTTCCGGTTGTTGCAACAATTTCTACTTTGGGAACACTGTTCGGTTTGTTGGGAACTGTAATCGGTATGATCCGTTCTTTCTCGGCTCTGGCTAATGAAGGCGCTCCCGACTCCGTTGCTCTTGCCGCCGGTATCTCTGAAGCTCTTGTAAATACGGCATTGGGTATCGCAACCGGCGCTTTGGCTATCATTTCTTATAGCTTCTTCTCCGGTAAAATTGATAACATGACCTATGCTATCGACGAAATGGGATTCTCAATTGTACAAACTTACGCAGCTACTCACAAATAATAAAGGGAACGATTAGCTATGCCTAAAGTTAAAGTAAAAAGAAAAAGTACATTCATCGACATGACTGCGATGTGTGATGTGACTGTTCTTTTGCTTACTTTCTTTATGTTAACTTCCACCTTTATTAAAAAGGAACCGGTTCAGGTAAGTACTCCAAGTTCTGTTTCCGAAAGGAAAATCCCGGATGTAAATATTTTATCCGTTCTGATTGACCCGGATGGAAGAATCTTTATGTCGATGGACAGACAGGAGGATATTAGAAACGTATTGAAGAAAGTAGGCGAAGACTACAAGGTAGATTTTACACCTGAGGAGTTGAAGAAATTCAGTTTATTACCTTCTTTTGGTTTGCCGGTTTCGGCAACTCAAAAATTCCTGACATTGCAGCAGGAACAAATGGACGCCGTTTTGACGGCGGAAGGTGGTATTCCTCGTGATAGTACAGACAACCAGTTCAAACACTGGATTACACATGCTCGTGCTGTGAATCCTGATTTCAGGATTGCTATCAAGGCGGATAAATCGACTCCTTATGAACATATTCGTGGCGTGATGAATGATTTGCGTGATCTGCGTGAAAATAAATATAACCTGATCACCAGTCTGAAAGCCGGAACTAGTGCGGATGCCGCTTTGGGACTTGATAAGTCGCATTAAGTATTTATTAACCGATTAAAACTAAAAAATTATGGCAGAAGTAAATACTGACAGTGGAAAAGACAAAGGCGGTAAAGTAAAACGGAAAAAACAGACGCTACGTGTAGACTTTACTCCAATGGTAGATATGAACATGCTTTTGATTACATTCTTTATGTTCTGTACATCATTGAGTAAGCCGCAAACAATGGAAATTAACATGCCGTCGAAAGATAAAGTTGAAGAAGAACAACAAAATAAAGCTCCCGCTTCCAGGACGTATACATTTATTTTGGGAACAAAAGATGATGTATATTACTATAACGGAGAGTTGACGACAGCAAGTTATGAAGATCCTAATTTCCTTATTCGAACGAGTTATGGTGAAGAAGGAATCCGTCAGATTCTTTTGGAAAAAAATACAGCCGTACTTCGTCAGGTAAGAGATCTGAAAATCAAGTATGAGAATAAGGAAATTACTTTGGAGGACTTTGAAAAACAGGCTGCAGAAGCAAGAGCTGAGGGCGCTAAAATTACCGGATCATCTCCGATCGTAATTATAAAACCCGCTGTGAAATCCAACTACAAAAATGTGATCGATGTACTCGATGAAATGCAGATTTGTAATATTGGAACTTATCAGCTGATGGATTTGAGTGACGGAGATAAGTATCTGATGTATCAGAAAACGGGAGATCCTATTTTCGAAACTACTTTGGCGCCGGGAGCTAAATAATATTGTCACACAAAATTAAACTGAGAAAAATGGCTAAAGATATAAATTTGAACTCGGAAGCGTGGTGTGACTTGATATTTGAAGGTAAAAATCAACGTTACGGTGCGTATTATTTAAGGAAAACCTCTGATAAAAGACATATTCAGGCGATTATTATCGTTATGGTATTTGCTGCGGCGGCAATTTTCCTGCCATCGCTGATCAAATTCGTAATTCCTGAAAAAGCAGAAGAAATAGAGGTTGGTCCTGTTAGTTTATCTGATCTGGATCTCAAAGAAGATGTTCCGGAAGAAAATCAAATTGTGGAACCGGAAGCGCCCCCCCCTCCAGCTCTTAAAGAAACGGTTAAAATGACCGACTTGCTGGTAACAGCCGATGAGAATGTGAAAGAAGAAGATATGATGAAAACTCAGGAAGAGTTGACTGAAACTAAAGCGGCAATTTCTATCGCCAACATTGAAGGTGTGACAGACGGAACCGGAGTTGACATCGCTGATCTTCAGGAACATAAAGTCGTCGTTGCCGAACCGGTAAAAGAGCAGGTTCACGAACACGCGGAACAAATGCCGGAATATCCGGGAGGACCGAATGAATTCCTTAAGTTTGTGCAAAGTAACGTTACTTATCCCATGATTGCACAAGAACAAGGTATTCACGGGGTTGTAAGACTTCGTTTCGTGGTTGAAAAGGACGGATCAATCGGAGAAGTACAAATTTTACGTTCAGTGGATCCAAACTGTGATAAAGAAGCCATCAAGGCTGTTAAGAAATCACCCAAATGGATTCCGGGAAAACAAAACGGACGTGCAGTTGCCGTTTGGTATAACATTCCTGTAAGATTTGAACTTCAATAATAATTCCATGCAACAACAGCAAAAAAACAGAAGTATGAAGCAGCAAGGCCAACTATCGTGTATTTTCGAATGTGTGATGTCTTTGTTCTATCTCGTGTTTTCGGTGATCTTTCTCTTTACTGATCTTTTTTTAGATACGGTTTATGGAACGGTTCGGCTGTTGGTCGGAATTTTATTGGGAATTTATGGAATTTTCAGAGTATACCGGGCTTTAAGAAAATTGTTTTCAAAAGAAGCGTAATTTTCTTGGAAATCCGGTAATAATGACACCGGTTATACGGAAATGTTGTAGTTTTTGCTTGATTTAATAAAATAAGAAATTATTTTGTTATACCTTTGTGAAAGTAAAAACAAGACAAGACCGGTATGACCGGTGTTGTGTTTAGATGATGTATTATGAAGAAAGCTGTTTTAATGTTTATATGCATTCTTGTTGTGGTTTCATTTTCTTCTTGTAACAAAAAGAAAAAAGATGAAAAGTGGACAGACACGACCACAACAGGAATAATTCCGATTACGTGTGATGATTGTTTCTTACCCATTATTCGTGCAGAAATAGATGTGTTCGAATCAATCTACAAATCAGCCAATATTTTGTCCATATATACAAATGAAGTGGAAGCAATCGACCTGTTGTTGAAAGACAGTGTTCGATTGGCTGTTGTGTCACGGGAGTTAAAAGAAAATGAAACTGCTGCATTTCTTGCGAAAAAAATGCAGGTTCGTGCACGAAAAATTGCGGTGGATGCAATTGCTCTGATTGTGAATAAAGACAATCAGGATACAATTATAGGAGTTCCTACACTAAAAAAGATCCTGACGGGAGAAATTACGGAATGGAATCAGATTTATCCCAAATCAAAACTCGGAAAAATTGATGTCATGTTTGACAATCCAAATTCCAGTACCGTGCGTTATGCTATCGACTCAATCTGCCGGGAAGAACAATTATCCGATAAACTTTATGCTCAAAAAACAAATCTGGATGTCGTGGAGATGGTTTCCAAGCATCCTAACTCATTGGGTATAATAGGTGTGAACTGGGTCAGCAATGAAAATGATACTACAAATATGAGTTTTAGCCAAAAAATTAAAGTGATGGCTGTAAGTCCTTATGAAGAAGCTAATTATGATAACAGTTTTCAGCCATATCAGGCATATATAGCTCTTGGAAATTACCCTTTGACGAGAGATGTATTTATCTTGTTATCGGATCCAAAGAGCGGTTTGTCTTCAGGTTTTACTTCATTCGTGATGAGTGACCGGGGACAAAGAATAATCCTTAAATCGGGCATTTTGCCTGCTACTCAACCTGTCCGGCTGGTAAGTATAAAAAATGAAACTATTAAATAAACATAATTAAACCGTATAAAAATGAACACAAAAAAGATTTTATTGGTGATTTTAGTAGCATTGTATTGTTTTTCAGGAGCTTACGCTTCTAAAAATGATAAAGGCATTGATTATTACAGAGCTGAACTTTATGATGCTGCAAAATTATTTTTCCAACAACAGACTAACCTGACAAAAGACGAACAAGCTGAGAATTATTACTATTTAGGACAGGTTTATGCAGCAACTCAAAATTTGGATTCAGCGGCTTATTTTTATAAAAAAGCAGTAGAAACAGATCCTGAATATCCTTATGGATATATCGGAGAAGGAATGTTACAATTGAATAAGAACTCAAAAGAAGGGACAAACGCTGCTAATGACCTATTCAAAAAAGCAATTGGTTTTGCTAAAAAAGATCCGGCTATTGCCACTGCGGTAGCTGAAGCCTATATCAATGTGAAAATGTATGATCAGGCGGAAGAAGCTTTGATGCGTGCCCGGAAAATTAAAAAAGACTATTCCGGGATTTACATCGCGGAAGGAGATATGCTGATGTCGAAAAGCCGTGTTGGCGATGCCAGTGGAAAATATGAAACGGCTATTCGTTTTAATCCTAAGGATAAAACCGCATATTTGAAATATGCCCGTGTTTATAAAACGATCAACCCTTCTCTGTCTCTGGAAAACCTGGAAAAACTGTTGGCCGTTGATCCTGATTATATGCCTGCTTATGCAGAATTGGGCGACCTTTATTACCGGGGAATCGATGGAGTAGCAAATTATAATAAAGCAATCGAAGCATACGAGAGAATTATGAATATTCCGGGCGTTCCTTTAACTCAGGAAACAAGATATGCTCAATTATTGTTCTTCACCGATCGCTATCAGGAAGCTGATGCACTGATCAATAACGTATTGAGACGTGATCCGAACAACTATGTCATGAAACGTATTCGGTCCTATAATAATTTCAAACTGGAAAAATATACGGAAGGTTTGGAACTGATGACTACATTCATGAAAGAAACGAAACAGGAAGATCTGATTTCTTTGGATTATACGTATTACGGACGCTATCTGACAAAAGCTAAACAATACGATCTTGCTGTTGAAAATCTGAAAAAAGGATACGAACAAGATACGTCTAAATTTGAAATGCTAAAAGAAATAGCTGATGCTTATCAGGCTTTGTCCAATAGAGCGGAAGCCGTTGCTTATCAGGAAAAATATCTGAATTCCAACCCGGATCCGGCTGCCCTGGATTACTTTTATTTGGGACAGACAGCTTACGTTGCAGCAGTCTCTCTGTATAATCCGGAAGTTCAAATTTCCCCGGAAGACAGTATTCAACGGGATAAATATATTGAAACAGCGGAAAAAGCATTCACAACAGTAAAAGAACGTCTGCCGGAAAGCTATATGGGTTATTTATGGCTTGGAAATATTATCAATATCAAAGATGTGGTCATTAATGGAGACAAAGCGCAAGGTCTGGCTAAACCATATTATGAACAAGCATTGCCTATTTTATTGGAATCCAATGAAAATGGAAGACGTAATAGGGAAATTATAAGTATATATAATTTCCTGGGAGCTTACTATATTCAAACGGATGATTCAAAATCATCTCAGGAATACTTCAATAAGATTTTGGAATTAGATCCGAATAATGAACGGGCTAAACAAATTCTGGAAGGATTTGAGAAAAAATAATAAAATATGCGAATCGGTAGTTAAAAGTCGGTAAATTTCGTGGTCTTTAACTACCGGCTCGCAAATTATTTATCTTCAAACATCAGTTCCGGCTTCTTACCGGAAGCCGCAGGTGGGGTCGTGACGAGGTTTTTTTTGCTTGTTTTCGTCTTTATTTATATCTTTTAAAATCATAAACTATGCCTTGTATTGTAGCTCCATCGCTTTTAGCAGCCAACTTTCTTCATTTGGAACGGGAAATTGAAATGATTAACCGGAGCGAGGCGGATTGGTTGCATCTTGATATTATGGACGGGGTTTTTGTCCCGAATATTTCTTTTGGCTTTCCTGTTATCGAAAAGGTTGCCGGGATTTGTAAAAAGCCTTTGGACGCCCACTTTATGATCGTGGAGCCTCAGAAATTTATTCCGGAAGTAAAAGCGTGTGGAATTTTTCAGATGAATGTGCATTACGAGGCTTGCATTCATTTGCACCGGACAGTTTGGGCTATACGCGAAGCCGGAATGTACGCTGCCGTAACTCTTAATCCTCACACTCCGGTAGAATTACTGGAGGACATAATACAGGACATAAATATGGTGCTTCTGATGTCTGTTAATCCGGGTTTTGGCGGTCAGAAATTTATAGAACAGTCTTTAGATAAAGTCAGAAGATTAAAAGAAATGATCATTCGTAAAGGTCTGAAAACATTAATTGAGGTCGATGGAGGAGTCAATCTTCAAACAGGAAAACAACTTGTTGATGCGGGAGCTGACGTCCTGGTGGCCGGTAATGCCATATTTAATGACCAAAATCCGGAACAGGTTATCAGAGATCTGAAAAAATTATAACAGGAAAACAAGAAGATATGTAAAATTTATATATTAAAACCAAAACCCAAACAATGAATGTAATTTTATGTCATTCCGCCTTTTGGCGGTTACTTTTGCCACTTGTATCAGGTATTACCTTACAATTTTATTGGCGATTGCCTTTCATGGTCTGTCATGGAGTGATACTGCTTCTTTCATTGTTTATTCTTGCCTGTATTTTTATCTTTTTAAAAAAATATTCTCTACGAGGGTTATTTGGGACGACTTTATTTTGTTTTTCATTTGTAACCGGAGTTGTACTGGTCACTTGTTCTTTGAATGACAGTAAATGGGAAATACCACCGGAAGATCATAACTATACGGTCTTGTTACTTGAAGATCCGGTTCTCAAACCGAGGAGCAGAATGTGTAAAGCCTGTATTGCCGGCTCTGATGATTCCATTTTTAATCAGGTGGCAGGAAAGAAAATAATCTTATATCTCCCCTTAAATTCCAGTACAGAGCATCTTAAATCCGGAGATGGGATTTCAGTGAAAACAACATTGAAAAAACCGGATCAGAACAAGGATTCTGAATTCAATTATGCTGATTATCTCGAAAAACAAGGTTTTGCAGCAGTCGGGTATGTCCGGAAAAACAATTGGCGTCTGCAGGAGATTTCAATGGATTTTATCGACCGGATCAAGATTAAAGGACTGAGGAGCCAAAATTACATTATTCACATAATAAAAGAGATCATCCCTGAGGAAAAAAATTCTTCTATTGCAGAAGCATTGTTTGTAGGTTACAAATCCGATTTATCTCCGGAATTGAAATCTGCTTTTGCGGAGACGGGAGCCGCTCATATTCTGGCAGTTAGCGGTCTTCATCTTTCTATTTTATTTACAGCTCTTTGTCTTATCGTTGCTCCGTTTAATAATATTTCATATCTAAATCAGATTTTCCGGATCCTTATCATATTGTTATTGTGGTTTTTCACATTTATCACCGGATTATCACCCTCAATTGTCCGGGCTTGTGTAATGACCAGTTTTTTTTGTATAGGCATTGTGATAAACAGGAAATCATTTACTATGAATGTTTTAGCGGCATCCGCTTTGTTCATGCTGTTGTATAACCCCCTGTATTTATTTGATGTCGGTTTTCAATTAAGTTATGGAGCTGTGATCGCTATTGTGTTGATTAATCCGTATCTTGTTAAGATAAAGGAGTTTAAAAGTAAAATATCCGGATATTTCTGGGAATTATCGTGCGTCTCAATAGCAGCTCAGCTTGGGACAACTCCGGTTTCAATGTTTTATTTCGGACAATTTCCGGCGATATTTTTATTGACAAATATTTTCGCAATACCTATATCCGGTGTCTTATTGATCCTGCTTCCATTGAGTATCCTGCTCCGGATCATCTACGATTTTCCGACCTTCATTTTCTTTCCTGTCAACATTTCGTTGGATTTTTTTGTCTCCGGTATTGAAATGTTAAATAACATTCCTTTTTCGATTATAAAAGGGATCCGGTTTGACATGTGGCTGTTGATCAATAGTTATTTATGTATTTATCTGATTTTTAAACTGATAAAAAACCGACAACCTCACTACTTGTATGCCCTCGTTTTTCTTGTGGTATTGCAAGTATTTTCGTACCTTTGACGCTTGAATATTTTTAACGGCTTTATAAAGTCATATCGTTTATGATTACAAAAATAATAGCGGAAGATAGCATACAAAAAGCAAAAAAATACATAGATCATGCTGATCGTATTGTTATCGTTACTCATATTTCTCCGGATGGCGATGCGGTGGGTTCTTCGTTGGGATTATATCACTTCTTATTGGAAATGGGTAAGTTGGTTAATGTAATTGTTCCCAATGAGTTCCCCGATTTTTTGAAATGGATGAAAGGAGCGCATGATATTATTAATCGTGAAAAAAGTCCAAAGATTGCTATTGAGACTATTGAGGCTGCGGAATTGATTTTTTGTCTGGATTTTAATATTTTGAAAAGGATAGGAGATCTTGGGTCTTTGGTAGAACAGGCGAAAGCAAAAAAGGTAATGATAGATCACCATCTTGATCCGGGAGACTTTTGTGATGTGACAATATCCCATCCGGAAATTTCATCGACTTCAGAAATGGTTTTCCGGTTAATTTGCCGTATGGGGTTTTTTGAAGATATCAATAGAGAGTGTGCAGAGAGTATTTATACGGGAATGATGACGGATACCGGGGCATTTACCTATAATTCCAATAGTGACCAGATCTATTATATCATCAGCGAATTGCTGAAAAAAGGGATTGATAAAGATGCTATCTATTCGAGGGTTTATAATACTTATACTGCAAACCGGATCAGATTAATGGGCTATCTGACATACGAAAAGATGAAAATTTTCCAGGATTGCAATACTGCTTTATTGATATTGTCTCAGGAAGAACAACGTCGATTCAATGTGAAAAAAGGTGATACGGAGGGATTTGTAAATATTCCGCTGAGCATTGGCGAAATTGTTTTTTCGGTATTTATCCGTGAAGACAGAGATCTGGTCAAAATTTCTTTCCGTTCAAAAGGAGATTTTCCGTGTAATATATTTGCTTCTGCTCATTTTGGAGGAGGAGGGCATAAAAATGCGTCCGGAGGAGAGTTTTATGGCAGCTTGGAAGATGCAATTACCCTTTTTGAGTCGGTTTTGCCTCAATATAAAGAATTATTATCAAAAATTTAAGTTTTATTTACAAAGACTTTCATTAACTTTGCATGCTGAACTTGAGTGTATTATATAAAATATGAAACGAGCATGCAAAACTTGCGCCAAAAAGTACGTGATGCGAGTTCCATGTGACCTTTAAAATAAATTATGTACGTATGAAAAAAATAATCTTGTTTGTATTTTCTCTTATCTCAATCACAATTTTTGTATCTTCCTGTAATGATCAGAAGACGGCTCAGGAGCTTATCCAGGAAGAAAAGAAAGCTATTCAGAGGTTTGTTACCAAAAATGGAATCAAAACCTTGGCTTCTTATCCGGAAAATGGAGTGTTTGCAGAAGATGAATACTATAGAAATCCGGACGGACTGTATATAAATGTTGTAGATTCCGGTAATGGTAGGCGGGCTGTTTTGGGTAAAAGTGAAATCTGCGTGAGATTTGGTGGCGTACAATGGTTTAAATCCGATACAATCAGCTATAGCTCATATGTTACGAATGAAAATTATCCATATACGTTTACGTATGGTAATACATATTCCTATGATGGATATTATTCTTGTGCCGGTTGGGCGTTACCTTTGGCCTACATTGGAGAAAATGCTGTTGTCAACCTGATAATTCCATCGAATCTGGGTTCCACGTATGATCAAAGTTCTTATCGTCCTGTTTTTTATAAAAAATTGAAATATACTCGAATAGATTAAACCAGAATTTTATGACTCTTATTAAATCGATTTCCGGAATCCGTGGAACAATTGGCGGACAGGCGGGGGATGGCCTTTCTCCTTTGGATATAGTAAAATTTACTTCAGCATATGCGACTTTGATTCGTAAAAAAAATGCAGGTTCGAACAAAATTGTTGTAGGACGGGACGCCCGTATTTCCGGTGAGATGGTGCGGAATGTTGTTGTCGGAACTTTGATGGGAATGGGTTTTGATGTCGTTGACATTGGTTTGGCTACAACTCCGACTACAGAAGTTGCCGTTACAATGGAAAAGGCTGCCGGAGGTATTATTCTGACTGCCAGTCACAATCCGAAACAATGGAATGCGTTGAAATTGTTGAATGAAAAAGGTGAATTCCTGAATGCTGCAGAAGGCAATGAAATTCTTCAAATTGCAGCAATAGAAGATTTTAAATATGCAGAAGTCGATTTTCTCGGCAGTTTTGCTAAAGATGATTCTTATACAAAAAAACATATTGATCATGTGTTGAATTTGAAACTTGTCGATGTCGATATTATCCGCAAGGCTAACTTTACCGTGGCAATTGATTGTGTCAATTCTGTTGGCGGGATCGCCATACCACAGTTACTGGAGGCATTAGGCGTCAAAAATATCATAGGAATTAACTGTGATCCGACGGGGTGTTTCGCTCACAATCCGGAACCACTTCCCGAACATCTGACGGAAATATCTTCTTTGATGAAAGACGGAAAGGCAACCGTAGGTTTTGTGGTGGATCCGGATGTAGACCGTTTAGCAATTGTTTGTGAAAATGGAGATATGTTCGGAGAAGAGTATACTCTTGTTTCCATTGCCGACTATGTGTTACAGCATACTCCCGGTAATACCGTATCGAATTTAAGTTCTACCCGCGCTTTACGGGATATAACCGAACACAGGAGTGGAAAATATGCGGCTTCGGCTGTAGGAGAAGTCAATGTAGTGGAAAAAATGAAAGCCACAAACGCTGTAATCGGAGGAGAAGGTAATGGCGGAATTATATATCCGGAGAGTCATTATGGACGGGATGCTTTGGTTGGAATAGCGTTATTCCTTACTCAACTGGCTAAAACCGGTAAAAAAGTAACCGAACTGCGTGCGGATTATCCGACATACTACATGGCGAAGCAAAAGATGGCGCTCACTCCGGATACGGATGTTGATGCGTTGTTAGATTCCATCAAGAAAAAATATTCAAATTATCCGGTTAATGATATTGATGGAGTGAAGATTGATTTCCCCGATAAATGGGTACATTTCAGAAAATCGAATACAGAACCGATAATTCGCATTTATACAGAAGCTCCAAGTCTGCAGGAAGCTGAAGATCTTGCAAAAGAAGTGACGAAAATATAAATTAATCGTGTTCTTTCAAATGGAAGGATCAAATCATTTCGAATCCGGTATATGGAACCAAAGCTTTAGGAATTCCGATTCCTTCCGGAGTTTGATTGTTTTCCAATAATGCGGCAACAATACGGGGTAGCGCTAATGCACTACCATTCAATGTATGGCAAAGTTGTGTCTTTTTATTTTCATCGCGATAACGGCATTTCAGGCGGTTAGCCTGGTAATTTTCAAAGTTGGACACAGAGCTGACTTCAAGCCAGCGTTTTTGGGCTGCAGAATACACTTCAAAGTCGAACGTGAGAGCAGAAGTGAAACTCATATCTCCTCCGCAAAGTCTCAGGATACGCCAGGGAAGTTCCAGTTTTTCAACCAGTGTTTGTACGTAAGCAACCATCTCTTTCAGTGATTGATACGAATGTTCCGGTTTATCGATCCTGACGATTTCAACTTTGTCGAACTGGTGCAGGCGGTTCAGACCGCGTACATCTTTCCCATAAGAGCCGGCTTCACGTCTGAAACAGGCGGAATAAGCCGTATTCATCAAAGGAAGGTCTTTTTCTTCCAGAATAACGTCCCGGTAAATATTCGTAACGGGAACTTCCGCAGTAGGGATCAGGTATAAATCATCCAATCCACAATGATACATCTGTCCTTCTTTGTCCGGTAATTGTCCGGTTCCATATCCGGAATCGGCATTTACGACATAAGGAGGTTGTACCTCAAGGTATCCGGCGTCACGGGCATTATCGAGGAAAAAATTAATTAAAGCGCGTTGTAAACGGGCTCCTTTACCTTTATATACGGGAAATCCTGCTCCGGAGATTTTAACTCCGAGTTCGAAATCGATCAGGTCGTATTTTTTAGCCAAATCCCAGTGGGGGAGTGCATCGTCTCCCAGTTCAGGCACAGTTCCTCCGGTTCTTTCCACAACATTATCTTCCGCCGTTCTTCCTTCAGGAACTTCACTTGCAGGCAAATTGGGGATCAGGCATAATAATTCAACAAGTTTTTGTTCTGCATTTTTCATTGCAGTTTCCAGTTTCTTATTGCCTTCTTTCATTTCTGCAACCTCGTTTCGTGCAGTTTCGGCTTCTTCTTTGCGTCCCTCTTTCATCAACTGTCCGATGGATTTTGAGAGTTGATTCAGGTCTGCCAGATTTGCGTCCAGAGTTGTTTGGGAATTTTTTCTGATCTTATCCGTTTCAATCACCTGCTCAACAATTTCCTTAGCATCAAAGTACTTTTTTGCCAGACGTTTGATCACTTCTTCCTTATTCTCAGTGATGAATTTGAGAGTCAACATATTATGTCTATTACAAATGTTTATTTAACTGAAATTTAAGACGCAAAGTTAAGACTTTCCAAGAGAATATAAAATATTATTAAAAAAAAACGTATCTTTGCGGCACAAATCATGGGGTTGACCGGTTTTGACAGCGGGTAGAAGTGGTTTGTAAGCATGCAGTGCGTCGTTGTCCTGCACTCTAATCCTGGATGATGAACTATTTAACTGGCGAAAATAATTACGCTCTCGCTGCTTGATCGAAGTATAGTAGATTTTAAGCGTATCCATTCACAAGGTGTTTGGACGAGATATCACCCGGAAGCTCTGGCTTCGAAGCAATCCGAATCGGTGGTACAGCAATATCGGAGATAGTTTGAAGTAAGCCTCGGGCTTCAGACGAAATTTAGAGGATAAGCCTGACGTTGGTGGCTTCGGTCTTGTGTCAGGTCGAAAATAAAAGCGAAGATAAGCATGTAGAAAGCAAATTAGTTCCTCGTTTGGACGAGGGTTCGAGTCCCTCCAGCTCCACATCACAACAAAAACAACAAAACAACAAAACAGCAAAAGGGACTACTTAACACAAGCAGTCCCTTCCAATCACTAACCCTTAACTTTAACTAATGAAAAACAAAAATTATTGTAAATGTGCTATCACAGCCTTAGTTTTATAACATGATAACATAAGCCGTCCTCATATTGTTTTCATTTTAACTTATTTTAACACTTTAATTTACCGGGGAGCCCTGCTATAAAGATAAGCAGCGATAAAAATGTACAAAAAATTAGGACTCCATACGGCAACAAACGGGCTTAACAGTCCGGATACTGCAAATGATGAGGATATTTGCATAAACAAGATGTAGGAGAAGCTTAATAACAGTCCGATGCCGATATTTAGTCCCATTCCCCCTTTGATTTTTCTTGATGAAAGTGATGCGCCGATTACAGTCAGAATGAATGATGCAAATGCCATTGAAAATCTTTTATGGAACTCAATTTCAAAAGGTTGTATGTTTCCTATGCCACGTTTTTTTTGCCGTTCGATATACTTACTCAACTGAGGAGTTGTCATCTGTTCATTATCAATCTCCGAGATCAGAAAGTCGGAAGGAATGATATTGAGTATTGTATCGATTTTATCTCCCGTTATCACTTCTTCTTTTAATCTGGTGAAATTGCGGATCATGTAATTATTTATCGTCCAGTGATTTAAGGAGTCGTATTTTATGGTTTGAGCTGTCAGTCTGGATTTTAATGTTTTTCCTTCAAATTTATCCAGTGAAATGCGGGTACCGATACCATCGTTATTGTTGTATCTGTCGAGGTACAGCACCACATTCGGGTCGACTTCCAGTTGTATGTTGGCTGCATAATCTATTCTCCTGTCTTTGTAGTACTTATCTTCAAACTCATATCGTTTTATATTTCCTTTCGGGATGATATAACTGTTGAGAGAAAATGTCAGAACAGCAATGAAAAGGGCTGAGATCATATAAGGAATCATCAGCCTGTTAAAATTGACTCCACTAGATAATATGGCAATAATTTCAGAGTTATCTGCCAGTTTTGAAGTGAAGAAGATAACTGCAATAAAAGTAAACAGGGGACTGAAGAGATTGACAAAATAAGGGATGAAATTCATGTAATAATCGAAGACGATGGCATCGAAAGGTGCATCCCGCTGCATGAATTTTTCCATTTTCTGGTTATAATCAAGAACTATTGTGATGGCAATAATCAACAATATGGTAAACAGATAGGTACCAAGAAATTTCTTGATAATATACCAATCGATTATTTTCAGTCCGGTGTTGAGTTTCATAACCTGTTTTGTATCTTTGACATCATCATCTGCTTCCAGGAAGAAAAATCACCCTCAATGATATGTTTCCGGGCTTCCTGAACCAACCGGAGATAAAAAGCGAGGTTGTGTATGGATGCAATTTGTAAAGCCAGGATCTCATCTGTCATGAACAGGTGGCGAAGATAAGCTTTTGAACAGATTTTATCAATTTCAGAAGCTCCATCTTCTTCTATAAGCGAGAAATCGGTTTCCCATTTTTTATTACGCATGTTCATGACACCGTTTTTCGTGAATATCTGTCCATTCCGGCCGTTTCTTGTCGGCATAATGCAATCGAACATATCGACCCCTCTTTCTATTGCTTCCAGGATATTTGCCGGAGTACCGACTCCCATGAGATAACGGGGTTTGTCTTCAGGCAGGATTTCGTTGACAATTTCGATCATTTCGTACATTTTTTCCGTAGGTTCTCCAACGGCAAGTCCACCGATTGCATTTCCATCGGCTCCTTTGGAGGCGACATTTTCCGCCGCCCTGATCCTCAGGTCTTTATATACACATCCCTGTACGATAGGGAATAATGCCTGCTCGTATCCGTATTTACTTTCAGTGGAATTGAAACGGGCAATGCAACGGTCGAGCCATCGTTCAGTCAGAGTCAGCGACTTTTTGGCATATTCGTAATCGGCGTCTCCCGGGGTACATTCATCAAAAGCCATGATGATATCAGCGCCGATACTGCGTTGGATATCCATCACATTTTCGGGAGTAAATAAATGCTTTGAACCATCTATATGTGAACGAAAAGTGGCGCCTTCTTCATGCAGTTTGCGATTTTCGGATAAAGAAAACACTTGAAAACCACCACTATCGGTTAATATAGGACCATTCCAGCCGTTGAATTTGTGTAGCCCGCCTGCTTTTTCCAGAATCCCGATTCCCGGACGCAGATACAGATGGTAAGTATTTCCCAGAATAATCTGAGCCTTGATGTCTTCTTTTAATTCGGAAAAATGTACAGCTTTCACCGTTCCCTGTGTACCTACAGGCATGAAAATAGGCGTTTCTATTGTGCCGTGACCGGTAGTGATCAGTCCTGCTCTGGCTTTTGATTGAGGATCCGTATATTGTAGGTTGAAGTCCATTCATTAAATTTTCTGCAAAGTTAGGATTATTCGTCGAATAACGAAAAAACATGCAAGAGTTTTACGTAAGTCCATTGGGTTTATGTACGACAAAACGTACTGTACAAGACGTATGACGTAAAATTTCATGTCAAAATGACTGTTAAAACCGGTTAAGATTTTCCGTATTCGGTTAAAAGTGTTAAAATCAAGTGTTAAACTCAAAAATTGTACGTTATTTGCACTATAAATTAATAAAAAGAAATATTTACGAACTAAAATCAAAAGGCAAATGAAAAATTCTTGGAAATTATTTTTAAGTTTTCTCTTAGTTGGGGTACTGAGCGCTGCTGTTGGTGCCGGTACGTATTTTTATCTAAATAATAAACAAATTGCAAATGGGACGGGTGATCAGGTGTTTAATCAGGCAGGTTTCAGGAATGTGAACTACGCCACTCCCGCTGAAAATACCGATTTTACGTTTGCTGCAGAACAAACAATACATGCTGTAGTGCATATCAAATCGGTTGCAAAAACTTCGTCCAGAGGTCAGCAATATATGGATCCGTGGGATTTCTTTTTTGGAATTACCCCGCAATACCGGTCTCAACCTCGCGTCGGATTTGGTTCCGGGGTGATTATTTCGAATGATGGATATATTGTAACAAATAATCATGTAATTGAGGGCGCCGATGAAATAGAAGTCACCATGAATGATGACAAAATACTGAAAGCCAAGTTGATCGGAAACGATGCCGAGAGCGATCTGGCCTTATTGAAAATAGAAGGAACCGATTTCTCTTTTGTACCTTTCGGAGACTCGGATCGATTGAAAATAGGTGAGTGGGTTCTTGCGGTTGGTAATCCATTTAATCTTACATCTACGGTAACGGCAGGTATTGTCAGTGCAAAAGGTCGTGGTAACATTTTTACCGGTTATGGCGGGCGTGGTTCCCAGGCTCAGAACAGGATAGAATCTTATATACAGACGGATGCTGCGGTGAATCCGGGTAACAGCGGAGGCGCCCTTGTAAATACCAAAGGAGAATTAGTGGGAATTAATACGGCAATCTATTCTGAAACAGGCAATTATATTGGTTATTCTTTTGCAATTCCAATGAGTATTGTAAAAAAAGTAGTATCGGATATAAGGCAATATGGGACAATTCAACGCGCAATGTTAGGTGTTACCATCAATGAATTACCTTATCTGAAGGAAAGAGAACCTGATATTTATAAGAAGTTGCAGGTTAGTGATGGCGTTTATATTAATGGTTTTTCAACGAATAGTTCTGCCAAAGCGTCAGGAATTCAGGTTGGTGACGTTATTACGGCAATTGATGGAGTGAAAATTAAAAACTTTTCTGAATTAAGGGCTCAGATTAGCCGTTATAATCCCGGAAACAAAGTAAAAGTTCAGGTTCAACGGGGAAGCGGTGTGAAGGTTTATGAAGTAGAGTTGAAGAATGATCAGGGAAATACGGAAATTATCAAGGAGATGAAACCGTTTGATGTATTGGGGGCTTCTTTCAAAGATATTTCCGACGATCAGAAAGAAAAATGGGGGATTGATTTTGGAATTGAAGTAACAGATATCAAAAACGGGAAATTAAAAGAAATTAGAATTGTAAAAGGCTCTATAATCCTGACTGCAAATAAGATCCGGGTATCTTCCGTAGATGAGTTTGAAAAAATTGTTCAATCAATTCTTAAACAAAGTGCGGACGATAGAGGTTTATTTATAAGGGTGTTGAATCCGAACGGCAAAATTGGTTATTACGCAGTCGATCTCAATGATTGATAAATTATGCGAGTAAGGCATGATTTTTGCTGCTGGTAGTACGATATTGTTTTAGGAAAAAAGTAGTCCCGGGTTTTCATTTTACAGAAAAAAGGGTTACCTTTGCACCTCCTTAAGAATAGGCTTATCAATATTAATAGATGAGACAATTAAAAATTACAAAGTCAATCACCAATCGCGAGAGTGCGTCGTTGGACAAGTATTTGCAGGAAATTGGTCGTGAAGATCTGATTACTGTGGAAGAGGAGGTAGAATTGGCTCAGGCAATCAAGCGTGGAGATCGTAGGGCGTTGGAGAAACTTACGCGTGCTAATCTTCGTTTCGTAGTTTCAGTAGCAAAGCAGTACCAGAATCAGGGATTAAGTCTTCCTGACCTGATCAATGAAGGGAATCTGGGTCTGATCAAAGCTGCGGAAAAATTTGATGAAACGCGTGGATTTAAGTTTATTTCGTATGCCGTATGGTGGATCAGGCAGTCTATCTTGCAGGCTCTGGCCGAACAATCGAGAATCGTTCGTTTACCTTTGAACCAGGTTGGTTCGTTAAACAAAATTACGAAAGCATTCTCTAAATTTGAGCAAGAGCACGAACGTCGTCCTTCTCCGGAAGAGTTGGCGACGGAATTGGATATTCCTGTCGATAAGATCTCAGACACCTTGAAAGTTTCAGGCCGTCACATTTCGGTTGACGCTCCTTTTGTGGAAGGCGAGGACAATAGTTTGCTGGATGTTCTTGTAAACGAAGATGCTCCCGTGGCCGACAGGTCACTGATGAGCGAATCACTTTCCAAAGAGATTGACAGGGCATTGTCGACACTGAGCGATCGTGAACGTGACATCATTAAGATGTTTTTCGGGATCGGTTATCAGGAAATGACGCTCGAAGAGATCGGTGATAAATTTGGGCTTACCCGCGAGCGCGTAAGGCAAATCAAGGAAAAAGCTATCAGAAGGTTGCGTACAAGCAACAAAAACGACTTATTGAAAAGTTATTTAGGCTAAATGCCATAAAAAAAGTGGATCCCTCAAAAGTAAAAAAGCAGGGAATAAAAAAGGCTCTCAGTTTGAGAGCTTTTTTTATTGGACGTTTATGGAAATTTGGTGAATTACGGCTATTTTTCAGCCATATGCACAGTGACTTGCGGAAACGGAATGTCGATATTTTCTTCTGTGAATGTTTTATAAATTTTTTCGTTCAGGTCAAAATATACTTTCCAGTAATCATCTTTCGGGATCCAAACCCGGATCACAATATCGACGGAACTGTCATTGAGTTTGTGCACTGCGATGAAGGGTTCCGGTTCTTCCAGGATTCTTCTATCGTCTTCAATTATTCTGTTAATCAGTCGTTTAGCTTTGTCGTAATCCTGTCCATAGCCAATTCCGATGATCAGTTCTACCCGGCGGTTGACCTGATTGGAGTAATTCATGATGATTCCGGTCGATAATCCTCCGTTGGGTACAAAGATAGTCCTGTTGTCGGAAGTGGTGAGGACTGTATTGAAAATCTGTATTTCACGGACTGTTCCGGCCTGATTCTGGGCTTCAATATAGTCTCCCACACGATAAGGTTTGAACAACAAAATCATGACCCCTCCGGCGAAATTTTGTAAAGTTCCGCTTAAAGCCATACCGACAGCCACACCGGCCGATGCCAATAACGCCACAAAAGAACTGTTATTGATGCCTAATATATTGACCATCATTACGATCAAGGCGGCAGTAAGTGTAATATTGGTAAGGCTTTTCAAAAATGATCTGACCGACGGATCCACGTCTCTTTTGGTCATCAGTTTGATGCAGAATGCATTCAGGAACCGAATCAGTTTTTTCCCCGCCACATAAACAACAATACATATCAGCAATTTAATGCCGAAACTAAAAATAACATGTAGTAATTGATCTGAAATCTCTGCCCAAGAGGTGTTTTTGAAATCAATTTCATCCCAGGATCCCATATTTTTCGAGTTTGATTATATAACTTGACTGCAAATTTAATATTAAAATTGTTTTAAATACTCACAATTTTGAAAATATTTATTACCTTTGAATCTTTAATGCATAGTTGAGAATGAAACATATTTTAAGTATTACCGGTTTTGTAGTCGTATTTTTAACCGGTTTATCTGCTCAAACGCTAGAAGAAGCTAAAAAGTTGTATCTGGAAGCGAAATATCCGGAGTCTATGCCTGCTTTTGAAAAAGCGGTCAAAACTTCTCCTCAGAATGCCTCATATAATCAATGGTATGGGAATTGTCTTTTGGAAACCGGTCAATTGGAGGAATCGGAAAAATATTTGAAGTTTGCGGCTTCTAAAAATATTCAGGAAGCATTTACTTCTCTGGGCAAATTATATTTTCAGACGTATCGTTTTGATGAAGCAGTTGAATCTTATGAGGGATTGATAACTCTTCTGAAAAAGAAAAAGGACGAAATCCACGATGAAGAAACACAACGTAAATTAGACCTCGCCAAGCGGGCGGCAAGAATGTTGTCCCGTTGTGAAAATGTTCAAATCATTGACAGCCTGGTTGTTGATAAAAATTCATTTCTTTCGGGATACCCTTTGAGCGAGGAAGCCGGTTCTCTAAGAATGATGAGTGAAATGGGAGGAGCTGTTGTTTATCAGAACCAGTTGAAAGACCGGCGTTATTATGGAAAACAAACGACCGATAACCGGATCCGCCTTTATTCTCAAAGTGAATTGCAGGGAAAATGGTCGGATGAAAAGAGGATGGAATTGCCGCTCGATACGTCTGCAAATGATAATTATCCATATATTTTATCCGATGGAGTGACCGTGTATTTTGCGTCGACAGGACGGGAGTCGATTGGAGGATACGATTTATATACTACACGCTATAACATGAACAGCGACAACTATTTAGCGCCGGAACAGATGGGTATGCCTTTTAATTCCATTTATAACGACTACATGCTGGTACTTGATGAATTCAACGGGGTAGGGTATTTTGCAACAGACCGCTTCCAGGAACCGGGAAAGGTGATCATTTATACTTATATTCCTAATGATGAGATTAAGACCATTGATAGTGAAGATCGGGATATGTTATCGGGTAGAGCCCGTATTTTATCTATAAAAGATACCTGGAAACCGGGAATGAACTACCAGGCGATGTTGGCTCAGATAAAAGAAGCTGCGTCGCGAGTGACTATCACCAAGAAAAAAGATTTTATGTTTGTGATCAACGATAACATCATCTATTATACGCTAACTGATTTTGAAAATGAGTCGGCCAGGCAGTTGTTTGTTCAGTCTCAAACGCTGGGACAACAGATTGCGGGTCTTGAAACCGAATTGGATTCACAGAGACTGGCATATTCCAAGGGGAATAAATCTGTTGCATCTTCGGTCAAAACGAATGAAACAAAATTAGAAAAGATGTATGCCGATTATCGTTTGCAGGTGATAAAAGCCCGTAATACGGAAATTCAATATTTACGACAAAATCAAAAATGATACGGAAATAATATGGATATTTTTATTGTAATCGTGCTGTGTCTCGTTGGAATTTTACTGATTCTGCTTGAGATATTTTTAATACCGGGAATTACATTTGCTCTGGTTGGAGGATTGGTGTTTGGAGCCGGTGGCGTTTTTTATGCGTATTCTAAATTAGGAACAATCGGAGGAACTGTAACTCTGGTTTCAATGTTGATCTTGTTTGGATTTACTTTTATCTGGCTCATAAAGTCAAAAGCTTTGGATAAGACGATTGCTTTGAAGACGGATATTAATTCTACTGTGGCTACGAATGATTCCCTCAGTGTTAAAGAGGGAGACGAAGGTATCTGCCTTTCCCGCCTGAATCCGATAGGAAAAGTCAAAGTGAATGGTATCACGATGGAAGCTAAGAGTTTCGGTGAATTTATCGATGAAAATACTCCGGTCGTGATAGTAAAAGTAAATCCTGTACAATTGGTAGTAAAATCAATCAATTAAATAAATAAATTTATGGAAATGAACGTGTTAATCTGGGGCGCTCTGTCGATTGCGGCGATCATCCTATTGTCTATTTTCCTTTACTACGTGCCTTTCGTATTGTGGATCAATGCTAAAGCTGCCGGAGTAAATGTTTCTTTGTTACAACTCTTTCTGATGCGTTTACGGAAGGTTCCGCCCCCCGTAATTGTGAATGCAATGATCGAAGCGCACAAGGCCGGATTGAAAAATATCACCAGAGACCAATTGGAGGCTCACTACCTGGCCGGAGGTCATGTGGAACGGGTGGTACATGCCTTGGTTTCGGCTGAAAAAGCGAATATCGACCTGACTTTTCAGATGGGTACAGCCATTGACCTTGCCGGTCGCGATGTGTTTCAGGCCGTACAAATGTCTGTAAATCCCAAAGTGATTGATACACCCCCTGTTGCCGCCGTTTCAAAAGATGGTATCCAATTAATTGCCAAAGCTCGTGTGACGGTACGCGCAAATATCAAACAATTGGTAGGGGGAGCCGGAGAAGAGACCGTTCTTGCCCGTGTAGGCGAGGGTATTGTGTCATCAATTGGTTCTGCAGAGAGTCATAAGACAGTGTTGGAAAATCCGGATTCAATTTCTAAACTGGTACTGCGCAAAGGTTTGGATGCAGGAACTGCATTTGAAATCCTGTCAATTGATATTGCTGATATTGATATAGGTAAAAATATCGGCGCCGTATTGCAAATGGATCAAGCACAGGCGGATAAGAATATTGCTCAGGCTAAAGCAGAAGAACGCCGCGCAATGGCTGTGGCTCAGGAACAAGAGATGAAAGCTAAAGCTCAGGAAGCTCGTGCCAAAGTTATCGAAGCTGAAGCTGAAATCCCTAAAGCCATGGCAGAAGCATTCCGTACAGGAAATCTTGGTATTATGGATTATTATAAAATGCGTAATATCCAAGCAGATACAGATATGCGTGAAACAATTGCCAAACCGGCGCCATCATCCAATAAACCGATAAAAGACTAATAGTTGTTGTACGTTATACGTTTTACGTTATACGTTGGGCTTACGCACGACAAACGTAAAACGTATAACGTAAAATGTAAAACGTATAACTTTATGAGAATCATTCCTCCCGATGAACTGCCGATCAATGCAGACGGTTCGGCGTTTCATTTACATATTACTACAGATCAATTGGCTGATAAAGTCGTTATGATGGGTGATCCCGGACGTGTTCCGGCGGTTGCCGCTTATTTCGATTCTATTGAATTTGATCAACAAAGCCGAGAGTTCCGTACCATTACCGGAAATTACAAAGGCAAACGTATCACGGCTTTATCGCACGGTATTGGTTGCGACAACCTGGACATTGTGGTGACAGAGTTGGATGCGCTGGTCAACATTGACATGCATACAAGAATGGAAAAAGATAACTTCCGTCAGTTGACAATGGTTCGTATCGGAACTTCCGGTGGACTGCAACCGTTTTGTCCGATCGGTACATATGTTGTTTCCCAGGTTTGTATGGGTATGGACGGATTGGTTTACTTTTATGACAAAGGAGAAAGTGTTTCCGATTCGAAAATTTCAGAGGCGTTTGTGAACCATACAGGCTGGAATAAACAGTTGGCTAAGCCCTATTTCGTACTCTCAGATAAAGAATTGGTCGATCGGATAGGGTTCGATATGGTAAAAGGAATCACCTGTGCCGCAAGTGGCTTTTATGGTCCTCAAGGGCGGTATGTCCGACTGGGATTGACGGATCCTGAGCAGAATCATAAAATGGAATCTTTTGAATACAATGGTCTTCAGATCACTAATTATGAAATGGAAAGCGCCGCTTTAGCCGGATTGTCTGCAATGATGGGACACAAGGCGATGACCGCTTGTCAGATCATAGCCGGACGCTATTCCGGAAAAATGAATACGGATTACAAAAGTCATTTTGAAGAATTGATAATCCGGGTATTGGACAGGATCTGATTTTCTGTTCTTTCACAAATTTTATTCTGTTGGAAAATAATCAGCGATATGAACTGTTTTCCTTCATACAAACAAAAAAACACAACTAAAATAATCATGGAAGTCTCTGAAAAAAACACAAAAGCAGAAATTTTGAAAGCGTACGAATTTCTGTTAAAAGACATTCAAACTGCGAAAGCTGATGTTCCCAAACAAGTTCAGGAAGAGAAGCAGAGAAAAGAAACTCTGATAAAAGTTGAAGGAATATCCTACGAAGGAATTGTAAAGGGCATAATAGCTCTTAAATCAGGTTTAAACAATTCGTTAGACGAAATTTCACAGAATCTGACAGGAGAGTTTAAAAAATTGGAGGAAATCCGTGCCGCTATAGCACAAGAGAAACAATCGCTTGAAGATTTGTATTCTTTGTCGGCCAATACTGATTCGTTAGCCGCTATGTTACTGGTTCAAAAAGAGAAAAAGGAAAGCTTCGAGAAAGAGATGAAAGAAAAAGAAGCGGCTTTTACCGATGAAATTGCTGCAAAAAAGGGACAATGGGAAGTCGAAAAAGCAAAACAAAAAGTAGAAGAAAAAGAATATACCGACGAATTGACCAAGCGTAGAAAACGTGAGGAAGAGGAATATGCTTACAATTTGAAAATCCGGCGTCAGAAAGAACAGGACGAATATGATTCGAAAAAATTGCAACTTGAAAAAGAACTTGTCGACAAGACAGCGCAATTTGAACAGGAAGTTTCGTCGCGTGAATTGAATCTGAAAAATGCAGAAATTGAATTGGCCGAACTTCAGAAAAATAGTGCGGAATTTCCTGCTAAACTGGAAAATGCTTTGAAAAATAAGGAATCGGAAATTACCAAACAACTGAAAGTGAAGTATGATTTCGATATCCAGTTGATGGAGAAACAAAATGAATCGGATACTCGATTGAAAGATCAGATTATCGCTTCTTTACAGGAAAAAATAAAAGAACAGCAAGCACAGTTGAAAGAATACGCGGACAAAGCGAATCGTGCCGAAGCCAATGTAAAAGATATTGCAGTGAAAGCAATCGAAAACACTTCTAAAATACGCATGTTCACTACAAAACCGGAAAAAGAGGATAATTAAATTTTTGATAATTAATGAATGTCACCGGCGCTCTTGGTCGGGACTCTTTTCCGGCATCAATTGTTGGGAAACAGGCGGAGGTATGCCCGGAATATAAATAAATCTTCATGACAAAGTGATAATATCGGCAAACATTCGATGAAATTGTAAATATTCTAAACGGATTTTTCTCTTGTTCCGATTAAATGATTATTTTTGTTTTTGGTATATCCGTAGAAACAGGAAATATGCATAATGAACAAGTAGATAAAGCGCTGATAAAGTTAATTAATTCGGGGAATGAAACAGCTTTTTCGATCCTTTACGAGGCATACTATGTATATCTAAATTCAATTGCCTTTTACTACCTGAATGACAAAGAAAGCGCGAAAGAGATTGTAAACGATGTTTTTCTAAAAGTATGGCAAAAGCGCGAAACGTTGCTTTATCCCGTTCATTCTTACCTGATAAAAACAGTTCAGAATAGTTGCATTGATTTTATCAGAACCCGGCAATCTCAGGAAAGAGCTTATGGTTCCCATAAAGAGCAACTGGTACGTTCTTATCGGGAAGAATATATAAGTTCGACACCCCCTCCATTGAAACATGTTGAGTTCCAGGAAACTGAAGAAGAAATCAGAAAAGCGATCGCTCAACTCACTCCGCGTTGCCAACAAATTTTCAAGGCTTACTTCGACGAAGGCAAATCTATTGAAGAAATTGCCGGAGATCTAAATATAACGGTAAGTACGGTGCGTGTGCAGATGAAAAACTCATATGATAAATTGAGAATCTTGTTAAAACATCTTCTTTTTTTCTTTTTCTAAAAAAAATAGAGAATCATCTAAATTTTTTTTTCTCAAAATACGTATATAATTATAATAAGCAATGAATATGCAAGATAAGGATCTATTATTCGACAAATTGTTGACCGGACACATGTCCCGGATCAATTCACATCAGGATGAGGAATTACTGTTTTCCATGATCCTGGAGTCGGACGTTTACAAAAAGCATTATGAAGAAGTGGCCGGATTAAACACCTTGTTGCATTTGCCGTATTTCAAATCAAATCAAAATAAAGATTATCTTTTATTGAAAGATAAATTACAGTATAAAAATAAAGGGAAAAGAATAACGTGGTATGGAATGTTCACGAAAGTAGCTGCCGCTGCCGCTATTTTAATTGTTGTCTCACTTGGATCGATTTATTTGTATCGGGAAACGGTGGAAAAGAATAGTACTTTCAAACAGATGGAAGTATCGACTCCATTGGGCGGGCAGACCAGACTTCTTTTGCCTGACGGGTCTGTTGCCTGGATAAATGCAAAATCCGAATTGAAATATGGTGATGGATTTGGGAAGACGGATCGTCGTCTCTACCTCGAAGGAGAGGGGTATTTTGAAGTAGTTAAAAACGAACAAATTCCTTTTTCCGTTCATGCTTACGATATGGAAGTGATAGCTACGGGAACAATCTTTAATGTGCGTTCTTACAAGGAGGACAATGAATGGGAAGTCGATCTGCTGGAGGGAGGCGTTGACATTCTGGTAGCAAATAAACGCTACACGCTACATTCCGATGAAAAAGCAATATACAATAAAGCATCCGCCTTGGTTACCGTTGAATCTGTAGACGCCCATCTGACAGCCCGATGGATAAAAGGAAAACTTGCTTTTTATCAGGCATCTATTCCGGATATATGTAAAATGTTGGAACGGCATTTCAATGTCCGGATACGGATAGACAGCGAGGAACTAAAAGAAGAATACTTCCTGGGTAGTATCAACCTGGAGATGAGTTTGAGTGAAATATTAAATTATCTGGATGTAAATAAAAAATATAAAATAGAATTGAAGGATGATGTTATTATCCTCAAAAATAGGAGATAGATAAAAACGATGTTTAATCTTTAAATCAAGTATGCCTATGAATAATACTTCATAAAACCACATGAAAAATCGGAGAAAGGGTAAGTTCCTCCGATTCAATAAATTGTCATTAAGAACAAAAGTCATTAACAAACAATCGTAATACAAAGATATGAAAATTTGCATAAACAAGGAATTGAAATGTATAATAAAGTTCAATTCCGGACGAAATTTTACTTTTCCTCGATTTATTTTCTTCGTCTTATTAATAAATATGTTGTCCTTTTCTTCCGTATCAGCCAATCTGCATGTTTTGCAGCCGGATGTAAAAGTTACCGTCAAGCACGCCGATGTTCCTCTAAGCAGGATAATATCCGACATAGAGCAGAAAACCGGATATTCTATTATTGTCCGTCTGAATGATGTGAATGTAAATGAGAGGTATTCGGTCGATGAAGATAACATAAGCCTGGATCAGATGTTAACAACCTTATTCAAAGGCAAAGACATCGGATTTGAAATTGGAGATAATACTATTTCTGTTTTCAAATCGGAGAAAAAACAGGACAATGAAAAATCAGATGAGAAAAAACGGGTAACCGGTACAATCGTCGATGAACAGGGCGAATCCGTCATTGGAGCCAGTGTGATTGAGAAAGGGACGGCAAATGTGGCAATTACCAATATGAATGGAGAATTCTCTTTATTGGTATCTGGAAATGCCACGCTACGGGTATTTTATCTTGGATACATAACACAGGAAATAGCGGTTGCCAATGAAAATACATTTTCAATTCAATTGAAAGAAGATACTAAAACTTTAGAAGAAGTGGTGGTCGTCGGTTACGGTATGATGAGAAAAAAAGATCTTACCGGTTCCGTTGTGCAAATCCGTCCCGACAATATCGCAAATGAGAATCCTAAAACGGTTCAGGATATTTTGAGGGGGACTCCGGGTTTGCAAGTAGGTTATGATGCTTCAGCCAAAGGAGGAGGCGGTCTGGAAATACGTGGACGGCGTTCGGTTTATAACGACGGAGGACACAACAACCCCTTGCTCATCCTCGATGGGATGCTTTTTTACGGAGAACTTTCGGAGATCAACCCCGACGATATCGCTCAGATTGATGTACTCAAAGATGCTTCTGCGGCAGCCATTTACGGATCAAAAGCAGCAAGCGGCGTTATCATTATCGTTACCAAAAAAGGGAAGCAGGGTAAACCCGTTATCAACGTTACCACAAATGTTGGCTGGACACAGGAAAGCAATTATCGTGAAAGATTCGAGCCGGATGCCTATTTGCAACATCGTCAGGACTGGTACACAAAAAATACCTATGGCGTCAATCCGGAAACCGGAGCTTATGAAGCGTATCAAACAGGCGTTTATACCAACAGACCCGGATATTTTATGCGTCCCGAACAACTGCCGGCAAGTGTGTCTGTCGATTCCTGGCGGGGGTATACTACCAACGGAGATAACGAATCCGACTTGAGCATTTGGGCGAAACGACTTGGATTCCAGGGAAATGCACTCGCAAACTTACTTGCAGGTAAAACCGTCGATTGGTTCGACCTTACTTTCCGTTCCGGTTTCAATCAGGACTATAATGCCAGCCTGAGCGGCGCTACCGAAAAAGTAAACTACTACTTATCAATGGGATATTTGGAAAATCAGGGCGCAATAGTAAGCGACGGATACAGAGCGATACGTTCCAATATGAAAGTAGAAGCAAAGGTGAATAAATGGTTCGAAGTCGGCGCTAACGTCAACTTTCAAGACCGGTCGGACGGAAACATAGACATAGACCAGGACTATCAGTTGCGTAATAGCCCTTATGCCGATTATGCCGACGAAAACGGCAATGTACTGCAATATCCTTTGAGTTCCGAATACAGTCAAAGAGGATATATCTATGATTTCCAAAAACAATACCTCGAACTTGAAAAGGGATATACGGTGTTAAACAGTATTTTAAATGCTAAAATATCGTTGCCGTTTAATATAACCTACTCGTTCAATGCTTCGCCACGCTACCAGTTTTTTTATGATCGTTACTTTATGTCGGCCGATTTACCGGGATCCGATCCCAAATCACGCGGAGCAAACCGTGAGCAGGCAAAGAGATTCGACTGGTCGCTCAACAATACCATCAATTGGGATTACACTTTCAAAGATAAGCATCACGTAATCCTCACGCTTGTGCAGGAAGCCGAGGAACGCCAATCCTGGAAAGACCGTATCGAAGCCCGCAATATTTTACCGTCCGATGCCTTAGGGTTCCATAATACTAAAAACGGCAGCAAGGAAAACAGTACTTACTCGAGCGAAGATACGCACGAAACGGCAGACGCTCTGTTGGCGCGTTTGTTTTATTCCTACGACAGCCGCTATATGCTCACCACATCTATTCGTAGAGATGGATATTCCGCTTTCGGTCAGTCTAATCCGTACGCCACCTTTCCTTCGCTGGCTTTGGCATGGTCGTTTACCAATGAAGATTTCTTCAAATGGGAACCTATGAGCAGCGGTAAATTGCGCATTTCTTACGGTAAAAACGGTAACCGATCGCTGGACAATCCCTATCTGGCTCTTGCCAACCTTTGGGAAGGAGGCGGTAAGATGCAAGGCTACATCAACCAAAGCGGAGAACTGGAACTGATGCGCTATTTGATGGTCGACCGGTTGGCAAATCCGAACCTGCAGTGGGAAAAAACCGAGTCATGGAACTTTGCGCTTGATTTTGGTTTCCTCAACAACCGCATATCGGGAAGTTTAGAATATTACGATATGAGAACCCACGATATGATTATGAACCAACGACTGCCGAGTTTCTCAGGATTTTCCAACATCACCACTAATTTGGGACAGGTGGACAATCAGGGAATTGAAATTTCAGTGAGTTCGCTTAACATTGACAGCGACATTCTGAAATGGACTACCACGCTCGGCTTTTCGTACAACACGAACAAGATAACGCATCTTTACTATGAAAACGAAGATGTTCTGGATCCGGATGGAAATGTGATCGGTACAAAAGAAATGGACGATATAAAAAACGGCTGGTTTATCGGACGATCTATCGGCGCAATTTGGGATTATCGCGTTACCGGGATCTGGCAGGCAAATGAGGTGGAAGAAGCTAAAAAATACGGGCAGGCGCCGGGAGACCCCAAAGTGGCGAACAACTACACGGCCGACGATGTGATAAATGCCGACGGATCCGTTACGCCCGTGTATAACAACAACGATAGAGAATTTCTCGGAGAAACGATAGCGCCTGTCAACTGGTCCTTGCGTAATGAATTTATATTGTGGAAAGACCTCAGCATTTCGTTCAATATTTATTCCAAAATGGGACACAAAAGCGTGTCGGGCAACTACCTCAATAATGACGACGATGGAGGACGTATGGCTTACGCTCTGCAAAATGTGCCTGCGAAAGAATACTGGACGCCCGAAAATCCTACCAACAACTACGGACGTATCGAAGCCAAAGGGCCTACGGGAGCTTCCGGCGCAGGAAAACTGTACGACCGCTCATTTATCCGCTTCGACAACTTTTCAGTAGGATATACACTACCCAGAAAATGGACATCACAATGGAATTTAGATCGCGTTAAATTTTTCGGATCGATACGCAACGTTGCCGTGTGGGCTAAAGACTGGGAATACGGCGACCCCGAAACCGGAGGATTGGGCACGCGCGTTTATACATTGGGATTGAATTTAACTTTTTAACCTCTAATAGTAATAGAAATGAAACAGATAACTCAAAAATTGAATTATATATGCCTTACTCTGTTTATGGGTGGCGTGATCTTGCTTAGCGGATGTTCGGAGGATTTTCTGAAACCCGATCCGCTATCGTTCTACGAACCGACTACTACGTTCAGCTCCGAATCGGGCTTGAAGGCGGCATTAGCGATATGCGACCGTCACCTGAAGCTATACTGGGCGACCGACCACAACGAAATGCTCACCGTAGGAACAGAATATATCTTTTCCGAACTGATGGTTGCCAGTGCAACCGACAAGCGCAGTATGCTTTGCGATGTGGCCAACATGCTTACGCCTACAAGTGAGACTTCCTATCAAAATCTCGACAGAACCAATAGTATCTGGTACCTTTGGGAAGAAACCTACGTCGGTATTAAGTATGCCAATACGATTATCCAATTCGTGGACGCCGTTGAAAGTCTGGACGAAACTACCAAAAATATCTACAAAGGAAGAGCTTACTTTCACCGCGCTTTCCGCTATATGGCTTTGACGTTTCAGTTTGGAGACATTCCGCTTATCACCAAAATTTTAGAAGTTCCAAAGCAAAATTATCGTAGCACGAAGCGCGACGCAATCCTGCAAATGCTTGCCAAAGATCTGGAGTTTGCCGTGCAATACGTACCCGACCAAAAAGACATGAGCCAGATAGGAATGGTGAACAAGGGAGCCTGTCGTGTATTGCTTGCCAAATGCTATCTGGCAATCGGCGAATATGCCAAGGCCAAAGAGCAAACCGATATTTTGATCGACGATTCAGGCTATTCGTTGATGACAAATAATTTCGGGACGTTCAACGACGGTGGAGAACCGCAAACATGGCCTATTACCCGCAATGTGATCTGGGATTTGCACCGCGCCGAAAACAAACTCATCCCTGCCAACAAAGAAGTCATTTTGGGGCTGCCCAATCGTGGCTCAAATGCAGAATCATTCGTTCAAATGCTCACGATGCGCATCCTGTATCCCTTCCTTTTTGACGGCAGGCTGAAAACAAAAGACGACAAGCAGGCATTGTTAAACCTGAGGCGTAACCATGCCGATTACAATCCGAAGTATGATTACATGCGGGCATTCGGACGGGGAATTGCGACATTCCGTCCCACTTATTTCCAAACCCACACCCTGTGGAATGTCAACGGCAAATTAGATGCAACCGATCTGCGTCATAATTCAGAAGTAGGCAACTGGATACGCATGGAAGATTATCGTGTCAATAACAAAGCATCTTCAGAATTTGGTAAACCCATCACGCTTTTCAACCCGGACAACGGTGCCCTGCTGTGCAGCGATACTGTTCGCCGTTGGTTCGATGTTCCCCACTACATATTTTATTTGGACGATCCCGTGAACGACGCCAACATAAGCGGTTCCGACGGTAATAGAGGAGCTACCAACGGAGGAAATGCCGACTGGTATCTCTATCGCCTGGCAGAAGTATATCTGCTCAGAGCTGAAGCCAAGTACTATATGAATGAAAACGACCCTACAATTAAAGATGACCTGAATGCCTTGAGACAGAGGGCTAACTGTACTGAACTTTACACCGGAACCGTTACCATCGGCGACATTGTGAACGAACGCGCCCGTGAATTGTATTGGGAAGAATGGCGTAACGTGGAACTGACTCGTGTATCGCTCTGTCTTGCCCGTAGCGGCAAACCCGACGAATGGGGAAACAGGTATAATTTAGAAGATTTTGACAAACAGGGCGGTACGGATTCCAACGGCGGAAGTTATTGGTATCAGCGGATCATACATTACAGTATGTACAACAAAGGACCTATACAAATCGACGCTACCGGTAACAGTAACCCCAACTATACCATGGATAAAAAGAATATCTATTGGCCTATCCCCAATGCGGCGATTACCGCTAACAACAAAGGAGAATTGAGTCAAAATTATGGTTATGACGGTTATGATCCGGCCACACTTAAATGGGATAAGTGGGAAGACGCCGTAGCCGACGAAGATAAAACGGTAAATTAAACTTCAGTTTATGAATAA
>JAIRZF010000219.1 GCA_031267385.1 Dysgonamonadaceae bacterium
GCTACTTACAATAGTCGTGGCTTATATTCCGGGAGCGTTCCCTTTGAAACGGCAGGCAATATGCAAATCGAATCCGATGCTTATGGAATGATGGTTCTGCCGTCGGGCGATACCTTGAAACAAGTGATGCGGACTCAGTCTATCCAGACTTTTGCCGAACATTTGCAGACGGAAGCCGGCGGCAGCGTCACCATCAATACCTGCCAGGAAACTTATCGGTGGTATTCGAAAGGGTACCGTTATCCGATTTTTGAAACGATACGGAACATTGTTTCCCGCGATTCCACGGAAACCGGACGGTTTGAAACGGCTTTTTTCTTTCCGCCGCAAGAACATTATTACCTGGATGAAGACAATGAGAATTTGGCCTTGCTGGAGGAACTGGAAGAAAACGAGGCGTCCGATCCTTGGGCCGGCTTAAGCTACAATATCTTCCCTAATCCGGTTAAAACTTTTCTGGAGTTAGAGCTGTATCTTCCCCAATCTGCCGATATCCGCATACAAGTCCGCAGCAGTATGGGTTTAATTGTTCTGGACGAACGGAAAGGCGTGTATCCGGTCGGTATCAGTAAATTTCAATTCAATATGTCAGCCGTTCCGATAGGAAATTACATTTTGGATGTATGGTTAAATGATCATTTAGTGAGCGGTGTGATTATGAAACGATGAAAAGAACTAAGAGTTAAGAACTAAAAACTAAGAATTAAATGAAAGCAATGAAAAAGTATATAAGTAAATTGGGATGGATGCTGCTGTTCCTTCCTTGTATTCTGCCGCAGGCAAAGGCTCAGAGTACGGATCAGAATTATATCCAGACAAGAACTTATACGAGCAATGGCGTCAATGGCGCAATGGATTACTTGGATGTAATCCAATATTTCGATGGATTGGGACGCCCGGTTGAAACCGTACAAAAAGGCATAACTCCCACAGGAGCCGATCTGGTTACTTATCAGGAATACGATGCATCCGGACGCGAAGACAAATCATGGTTGCCTGTCAGGGCGGCAAACAATAACGGCGCCTTTATAAATCTCACCAATTTTAAGACAAAAGCAACGGCGACCTACAACAATACGACCTATAATGCCGTTGCCGATGCGGCGCCATACTCTCACACCGAATATGAACCTTCGCCGCTGAACAGAATTGTCGAACAATTCGGCCCCGGAAAAAACTGGCACAACAACAATAAGGCAGTAAGAACCAATTATATAACAGGAGTGGCTCCACGGTATATTGTTAGTGATAACAAACTGGATGTGAGCATTACCCGAAATGGCAATTATCCGACGGGGGAAACCTATATAACCCAAATCGCCGACGAGGAAGGCAATTTTTCTTCCGAATATAAAGACAAACTGGGCAGAATTATCTATATCCGGCAAGACGATTATAGTAACGGAAATGCGGCGATCAATGTCCTGCACAATACCTGCTACGTTTATGACAGCTTCGGAAATCTAAAAGTAGTTTTGCCGCCCATTGTCGTTGACAAGCTCAATCCTGACGGTAACACCTGGACAGAAAATACGCAATTATTTAAGGATTATGTCTACGCTTACAAGTACGATAGCCGTAACCGTTGCATTGCAAAAAAACTTCCGGGCACCGACTGGATTTATTATGTCTATGACAAAACCGACCGGCTGATTTTTTCTCAGGACGGGGAACAACGTAAAAACAGTGAATGGTCGTTTTCCATACCCGACGTCTTTGGCCGGATTGTACTGACCGGTATTTGTAAAAATTCCCTCTCCTATACCGCTAATCCTTTGGCGACAGTGGTGGTTAAAGGCGATCGGGTCAAAGCTACCAATACATATAAAGGTTATAATCTGAGCGGGATAACGCTAACGTCGGCCACCGTATTGACCGTCAACTACTACGACGATTACGAGTTTATGGGATATAATGGTATTCCCGCAAAAACCGACAGTAATTTCAAATACGAATCGGTTTCCGGCTATGGTCAGCAATACTCTGGGACGGGTGGTTACGAATATAAAGGCTTGTTGACGGGAAGTTTGGTTGCTTATAAACAAGATCCATTGTTGGTAGTATACAATGCTACCAACTTGAAAATACAAAACTCCGGAAACTTGCAAAAAGCCAAATATTACGAAGAAGCCATACCTGTGGCAATGGCAACGACAACAACGGCAACTGCTGCGGCAACTACAGCAACTACAGCAACTACGGCAACTACGGCAACTATTCCGATAGGAAATAGCGCTATCAGTTTTGGTAACCAGACCGCCGTCTTTGTTTCGGAGTGGAATTATCTGGCTTCGGTAATGTATTATGACCACAAGGGACAATTAATCCAATCGAAAACAAACAACCATTTGGGAGGAGTAGAAAAGGAATACATCGCCTATAATTATACCGGACAGCCCACTCAAAGAAAGCAGATACATTCGGCAACCGGAAAAACTACCCAGACAGAGGTTTATAAATACATATACGATCGTGCCGGACGCCAAACTCAAATGAAACATCAATTGAACAGCGGAGCCGAAATAATATTAGCCCATAACACTTACGACGAATTGGGACGATTAAAAACAACAAAATCCAACAATCAAAGCAAGCTTGCCACCACTTACCGGTATAATATTCGTTCATGGATAGATAGAATAGAGAATAATCTCTTTTATGAAAATTTAAGCTATACTTACAACGGGAATATAAGCCACATGGGATGGGGGCAGCAGGGTCAGGACAGGACTTACTCCTTTGAATATGACAACCTTTCTCGCCTCAAATCGGCGTCCGGTTATACATCATACAATTCTTCAGAGAGGAACCATACCGGTTATACCTACGATAAACATGGAAATATAACGGGTTTATACCGGTATGCTTTACCTCATCCGGACGCGGCAATGTCCGTTCAGATTGATTGTCTGAGTATGAACTACGGAAACAGTAACCAGTTACGCAATATCAATGATTCTGGGACGAATATCCTGACAAATCCTTCGGATTTCAAAGACTATAAGAAAGGTACGAGCGTGGAATATACCTATAATGCGAACGGCGCTATGACTCAAGACCTGAACAAGGGTATTTCTGCAATCCTCTATGACCGTTTGAATTTACCAGAACGAATTGATATAAAAAATCCGATTGCCGAAGCACGGAATGAATATACCTATACGGTAACGGGCGCAAAACTGCGCGTAGTTCACCGCTGGAATCCGGCCTATTCCAACAGTCCGGTCGTGGGTTCAGCGGTTAATGTCAATTCGTTGACCGAAAAGAAAACGACCGATTATGTGGGTAATAAAATCTATACCAATGGAGTCCTGGAAAAAATATCAACGGAAAACGGTTATTATGAGAACGGAAAGTATTATTTTTACATCCGCGATCATCTGGGCAACAACCGCATTGTGGCAGACCAAACGGGCAATGTGGAACAAAGTACGCAATACTACCCGTTCGGGATGGTCATGGCGGAAACAAACCGGAATAAACAGGCCTTCAAGTTCGGGGGCAAAGAATTGGATATGATGAACGGATTGAATTGGTATGATTTTGTAGCGCGGGGATATGACCCGGTAGTCGGACGGTTTACAACGCCTGACCCGCTGGCGGAGAAATATCCGTGGCTGAGTTCGTATGCGTATTGTATGAACAATCCACTGAATAGGATTGACCCGATGGGATTAACTGATTATAAAATAAATAATAAAGGATACATTTATGATAGTAGCTCTTTGTGGGACAAAATAAAAAGGATTTGGAACGGACCGGATAAAACAGACAAGCTTATAGTATCAAACGGAAAAACATTAGAAATGAATGCAGGAACAATGAAAAATTTTACAGACAAGAAAAGTGAACAAGGGAATATAATCGGACAATCTTTTGAAATTACCAATAGTGATGTAGCAGAGCAAGTTCATGAATTTTTGTCGGAAAATGTTAATGCAATAGAATATGGAGTAGTTGACGCTGTTAAAAGAGGAGAAACTAATAGCACTATAACTAATTCTTTTAGAAGTGATGAAAATGGAGCAACTAATGTCGCTCAAAAGTTGCTACAAACAGGTTCTGATGTTCTTCAAATAACGCACAATCATCCGCAAGGAACTCGTCCATCTCAAAATGACAAAAGTGCGGTTACTCATTTTAATACTTATTTTCCAAATAGTTATATTGATCACAGAGTATATAATCCTCACACAAAAACCTATATTTATTATGATAGAAATGGAATTGTTAGAACCGCGCCTAAAAAGAAACGTTAATAGAGTATTTATTCTGTTACTCCATATCGTATTGTTAATGGGATGTGAATATAACGTAAATGATGGTTATTCTCATAACAGAGGATTTACATTACAAAGATTTGATATTATTAACAATCAACTGAATCATCTTTTACAAGGAGTTAAAGATAGTACAATGATAAAAAGTAATATCCAAGATCCGGAAAAAATTATTCTTTTGAATTTAATAGCCGACGATTCGAAAAATATAGAATTAAGCATAACATCCGTTTATAAAGATAGGGTTTCTAAACATCATATTTTCAACTATAGTACAAGAATTGTCGGATATATTACCATAGAGAGGGATACATTAATTGTATTATCGAATGTATTTTCGCAATTTGATTTCGAAGCTACTTTTTACAAATTTATTAAGCCTACTACTGACACACAATATGTTGATTACATCTATTTTCCAGATGATTTATATAACGTAGATGAAACAGGAATCCCATTTCCTCCCTTGCTTTATAACCCATATTATTATTGGTATATTTACGAAGGAGGTCAGTTTGTTTTTTATCATCATGATGAAGAACAAAAATCAAATAGGGTAAGTTCCCCTCACTCAACGAAGGAAAAGAGCCTTAGCCGATCTAAAGCAAGCGTCCACGCTTGCGATAAAGCGAAGTTTCATAAATAAAACTAAAAGGGAGGATAAAATAGTAAAAAAGACAAATAGTATGATAAAAAGCAATAAACCGGATGGAAACGGCATTAAGAAAGACAGGAACACCTAATATTCGTAACTACTACCGACAGGATCACTTGGGTAACAACCGCATTGTGGCGGACCTGTATGGTAATGTGGAACAAAGCACACAGTACTACCCGTTCGGGATGGTCATGGCGGAAACAAACCGGAATAAACAGGCCTTTAAGTTTGGGGGTAAAGAATTGGATATGATGAACGGATTGAATTGGTATGATTTTGTGGCGCGGGGATACGACCCGGTAACCGGACGGTTTTTGACGATTGACCCGCTGGCGGAGAAATATCCGTGGATAAGTCCGTATGCGTATTGTATGAACAATCCGGTGAAGTTTATAGATACAGATGGACGAGATATTAGAATTGCGAA
>JAIRZF010000233.1 GCA_031267385.1 Dysgonamonadaceae bacterium
GGCAAATATCACAAGAGGACTACGCGAAAAACACAGAATATTTAAAAGGCAAGTTATCAGAATTGGATACGGCTTACAGTGCAATAAAGGGCAGTATAGATGAAAATAGTAAGGGTACCTTAGAATCGGGGAATAGTCATGCTTTTGAGACAGAAGAAATTGGAAAACTGACAAAACAACTCGTAAAGCTGCAAATCGAATTAACATCCAATAAGGATGCGCAGAAGGCACTGGATAAGGAATATAATGCAGCAAGGCTTTCCAAACAAGAATATATTAATAAATCTGCAGAACTGAAAAACACGGAAAAAGACCTTTCGCAATCGATAAAAGATACGACTTTGCAAATATCGCTCAATAAACAGGAGGCAAGAAGTGCAGAGGGAAGTTACGATAATTTGACGGCAAAATATTCCCTAATGAAAATTGAGATCAACGCACTTAGTGAAGAGGAGGGAAAAAACTCCGAACAAAAAAGGAAACTAGAGGCGGAGGCGAAAGTTCTTTACGAAAGAATGAACGAATTACAAAAGGCCACCGGGAAAGCTCAATTGCAGGTTGGCGACTATACGATGATAAACAAGGAGCTAGAGAATTCGTTGAATAAAGTAAGCCCGGCCATGGGGCGTTTCGTAACCGGGATAAAGGAAACCGGAGAGGCGCTGCTGAAATTTTTAGCCACTCCGATAGGAGTAGCAACCGCGGCAATGGGAGGGTTAATTGGATTTATAAAATTATATTTCGATGCACAGTCATCGAATATTAATATCGGGCGTGATTTTAAAGCAATGCAGGATGGAATAAGCGAAGCATTAAGCGTGACTAAAACAGCGTTGGCAAATCTTGATTTTACAAATTTACATGAAGATTTAAAAGAGGCGTATCGCATAGGAACACAGGTATCGCTAATGTTGGGAGAATTATTTGAACTCAGAAATTCTTTTTCTTTAACAGGAAAAAGAGAACTTGCAGAAATCGAAGCATTGAGAACGGAGTCCAGGGATGCTAATACTCCGCTGGAAGAAAGGCTACAGATGGTTAATGACGTTATAGAAAGAACGCATAAATTGGGTGAAGTGGAAAAGGATATACAAAAACAAGAAGTCGATGCTAATATTAATAGATTGGATATACATACAAAACTGAATACAGTTGAACGAAAATTCGTTATTGATGATTACATCGCAAACAGAAAACAAATCATCAATTCAAAAAACTTGATTGAAGTAGAAGCGAAACTTTCTGCAAAAAGAGAGGAAGCGAAAACGGCGGCAGAATCAGGACTAAAAGATTTGGCAAAGTCGGAAAACAAAGAAGCAGAAGCTATTGAGAAACAGATTGCAGCCTTAAAAAATTCTGCAGATTATTCTGAAATTGCATATGGAGCATGGAAAAAGTATAGCCGTGGTTCGGAAGAAGTTATCAAAGGGTATGTCGACGCTTCGGAAAAGTTAATCGGAATTGGCATTGCCGTGGAGCGAAACACAAGACGTGACAATAAAACAAGAAGCAACATAATTAAGCAACAAAAACAAGCGGAAAAAGACGCCGAAAAACAAGCAATTAAGAACCAAAAGGAAGAAGCAAGGAGAGCCGCCGAAAACGAGAAAGTAATCGGGAATATAAATGTATTCCGGGCTAAAAAAAGTGCAGAGGCAAACAAATACATCGCCAATGACAACAAAAAATCTTTCGACGAAAGGCGGGGAGCGACAAGGGCTGCGGCAGATGACGAGATAAGAGCAGTAGAATACGCTCAGCAAGCCGAGCTGGAAGCTGTTTCCGAGCGACTAAAAGGCGGTTTAATCAAGGAGGAACATGCAGCAAACCAACGTATATTAATTAACGAAAAAGCGATGCATGAGATCTCCAAAATAGAGCTGGGATACGATAAAGGTATTTCCGTCATTGACATGAGCGAAACAGAATTGAAGTTAAAAACACTTCGGGAAACAGTCGCCGAAACGGGCGAAAAAATAAACGAAGAAATGCAGAACGAACTTACGTTAGCAGCCAAAACATACAGTGAGCAAATTAAATTAAACATTAATTCAGAAGAGGCAAAAGAGCAAATAACGAAAGATTACCAGCAACACCGGCTGGACATCATCCGGGAATATAATCAAAAAGTGTTTGAGTTCGAGATAAGCCAGCTAGAGGAGCTTTTAAAAAACGCGGAGTTGACCAGCGAGAAGAGGTTAGCTATCGAAAAACAAATAGCCAATCTTCGGAAGAAAAACACGAAAGAAATAGCCGATTACGAAATAGAGCAAACCTTGAGAAGTGCTGACGAGCAAAAGAGCGCCGAAGAGGAGCTACAAAAATTCCTTAACGACAAACGAACAAAAGCGACAATGGAGGCGTGGGGACGCGCCCTGGATTTGGCGAATAATTATTACGACGCACAGCTAAGCAAGATTGATGAGCTAGAGTCGCGTGAACAAAAGTATTACGACGAAAAATTAAAAATGATAGATGAGAATGTCGAAGCCGGTTTGATGTCGGAAGAAGAGGCCGACGCCCGGAGACGCATTATCGAAGAAACTCAATTACAGCGCGAGAAAGAATACGAGCGGAAAAGGAAAGAGATACAGCTAAAACAGGCGCGTTGGGAGAAAGCAAATTCGACGGTTCAGGCAGCTATTAATACAGCAGTGGCAGTAACAGCCGCATTACCTAATTTAATATTAGCAGCAATAATAGGCGCCATGGGAGCAGCTCAGATCGCCATGATTGCCTCAAAAGAAATACCGTCATATGCCAAAGGAACAGATAATCACCCCGGAGGGATAGCTCGTGTTGGAGAAGCAGGAATCTCGGAAATGGTAATATTGCCGTCCGGTAAGATTTGGAAAACGCCGGCAATGGAAACTTACGCCTACCTGCCACAAGGCACGGAGATATTGCCAGATTTCAAAAAGGCATACATGGAATTGGCATCTTATCCGGTTATAACTCATTACGACGATAACTCAGGGAAAATGGCATTTGAATTTGACGATGTTTTGCGGAAAAACACCGAAAAGACAAACAGTCAATTAGGTGCAATTAACAGAAGCATAGGAGCAATGAGAGCGAATAGTTTATATTCTAATATGAAAATGACAAATAAATACAGATTTCAGCAATGGAAAAAATAACCCCCAACCCGGTAAAATTTGAATTACATGCGTATGGGAATGTCTATGACATTTCCAATAACATCGCGAATTGGAAAGAAATAGAAATAGAATTGTCGCGGGATAGCACGTCTGGGGTAATGGTTGAATTGAGCTTCCCGTTTGAATTTATATTAGGCTCTTATGACATAATAAGGGGAATTTTCGACGAATACCAACATCGCTCCGTAGTTGATGTTTATATTTACATCCGGGATGACAATTGGGTTTATCAAGACGAGAAATACGGCGAACCGTATATTTTCAACTTGGATTTTGTTGATTATAAAAAATCGGACACAAAAATTGAAATAGGAGCGCGCCGAAAAAGCATCAATGATTTTTTGAAGACCAAACGCAAACTTAATTTTGAAATTCCTGTGGAAGAAATTAAAGAGCAAAGACAATGGAATTTCGACCGCATTGAATTGATAAATGGTATAAGCGAGTTGGTAGATTCAACGGTATCTCTGGTTGAGCAAACCGTTCAGAGGACAATCGGAATATCAAATGAAAATTCGGAAGTTTTTGTAAATAATGTTTTGTTTATACAAACAATCGGAGACAATAGCGATGTCACGGAAGATTCATGGTTTGTTGAAAATCCCATAAATCTTGAAACCGGAGCATCTTCGCCTTTGAATATCAATATTGACCTGGATTTATTGTTAAAAACAGAACTGCGCGCAGGATATTCAAGTACAACAATTTTCTTAACTAAGAAATACAATGTTTTCACAAACACGGTATATTCAAAAACCGTAACAAGCTATACGGGAGAATATAAGGAAACCATAATTAAGTCAGAAGTTCAGACGATCTTGAACCCTGGCGAACGATTGTATTTAATTGCACAATACCAGGTAGCACAACCGTTTGATCCTTATTTTTTCGCAAAATTAGACGGTCATGTGAATATTAAGTTTAACAAGAAAAATAATCCCGTATTTGTTGATTTAATTCGACCGGATATTCTACTAAAATCGTTGGTAAATAAAATGACGGATACAGCAAATCATTATCCGGTATCAATTGAGAATTTCAATAATGATTCAAACGATTTGATAATGATCGCAGCATCAGAAAGCATCAGGGGCATTACTGACGCAAAGTTACATACATCGTATGATGATTTCGTTTCGTGGATGAACACATTCGGATACGAAGAACACATAATCGGGGACAGTATTATTTTAAGAAAAAGAGGGCGGGGATTTCGTGCTGATTTGATTGCAGTCGAATTGCAGTCGGATGAGTGTGCCGATTTGGTTGAGACGGTAGAAGAAGAATATTTATATTCAGGTCTAAAAATCGGATACAAAAAAAAGGAAGTTGAAAACATAAACGGCCGGTACGAGTTCAACGGAGAAAGTAATTATAGCACGGATATTTCATTAAACGAAAAGATATTAGAATTAATATCATCATATCGGGCAGATTGTTTCGGGATAGAATTTTTAGCACAGGAACGCGGAAAAGACACAACGGACGATAAGGCGGATAAGGATGTTTTTCTCGTAAATGTAAAGTTGGGGATGGAACATTACGAGACGCTAAGAGGGAACCAATATGGGGGTAATTATCCGAATAACACTATTTTTAACGGAAACTTAAACCCGGCAAGGCTAGTATTATATAATTTAGACTTAATAGGGATCGCGTGCAGAGAATTGAAATTTACCGGAAGTGATTCAAATTCAGAGATAATAATCGACGGGAAAGCGTTAAATTCCGGTTGCGATGTGCCTGATGGCATTGGATTATTCGACCCGATCACTTACGACATTGCAAGCAGTAATATCGTAAAATTCCCAACAGGAGAAAATATAAATGGAATTGTAAGGTTTAATTACAGAGGGAAGATACACGAAGGATTTATCAAGGAAATATCAAAAAACTCGGCATGGGAAACCGAAACAACATGGATACTATATAAGAAAAAAGGTTAATTAAAAGAATTGACCTACAACACAATGATTAATAAGCATATAAAACTTTCGTCAATTCTTCATTTAATTTAAATAATTTTGATTCTGTTTCAAGAAAAGTTCCAAATTTATCAGATATTTTATATTTATGTCTAACGAGCCACACAAGGGTATCTTTGAAGTTGTCTTCATACATAGCAAGCCTACTTAGCTTGAAGTTAATAGATCGTTCAATTCCGTCCTCAAGCTCCGCTAATTGTTTTTTGTATTCATCCGAATAACCCTCCCTATTAGCTTCTCGTATATAAAAATCATTTGAACTTAAATCAAATGAATCTTTTTTTATTGATCGAACAATTTCGAGGTATCCCTCATCTTCGTTAAGTTCGTATTTTACGAGAACAGGATCGCTGAAACTTACAGCTTTGTAGTCGCTAGGATTAACAAGGCTCTCTTTTATGTATTGCGAAACAAGCTGCTTTACCTTATCTTCTTTGCTGCACGAAAACAAAAACACGCTCAAAGTCAAATAACAAAAAGCGAACGCTGAAATCCTTAAGAATGTAAAAATCTTTTTCATAATAAATTATATTTTCTGCAAATCTAACGATTTATTTGTTAACTTTGCAAAAAATCGCCCTGATAATACAAATTTTTGTTTTTTTATTAGTTATTATATTGTATGAAATTTGTCACGATTATTTAATCGGGCATTGATCAAATAATTTCTAACTGTTTTTTAATTGTGAAATTTCAAAAAATAGAGCGAGCCGCGAGGTTGGCTCTATTTGCTTTTAAAATCCTATCGCGATCCAGGGATCAATTCTCATTAAAAAGTTTGATCAAATCCTTGTCCGTAATTTTTTTTACTTCACCTCCAAACTCAAGAAGAAAATGTATTTCTTTTTTCTCCTCGAAAAGTTCCACGATCGGAACGTTTAGACAGTCGGACACTCTCTTAAGAGTACTAAGCTTTGGATTGCCGCTCATTAGCGAATAGACGGATTGATAATTTATTCCGAGCCGTTCTGCTAACATCTGTAACGTTATTCCTTGCTCTTTGCAAATTTCCTTTATTCTCAACATAATATTATAGTTATATAGTTAATACATTTCACAAATGTACGTATTTATTTTGAAAAATAATAATCAACTGCGGTAAATTTCATGAAATATATTATTTCAATATTATTATTTTTTAACACAAATTATTTGCACATATATAAATATATTGCTATATTTGTATTATAAAATAATAACGTAATAATAAAAACACAAGACAATGAACGTATTAGAAAAAATCAACGAGTTAGAGGGCGAATTAGAATATGTATGCTTAGCGTTGCGCTCAGAATTAGAAGCATGGGAGCGAAAAGATTATTCCTCCCTCAAGGAAGATTGTGAAAGGGAAATAGCAGCTCTCAAAGCTCACGTAGAAAAACACAGAGATATATTTTTTCGCTAAACAACCGGGCGGGCAACCGCCCATAAATATTACAACAATGAAAAGGATTAAAAAAGCAGACACGAAGCACATGAAAATGCAAGAAGGGTGGGATTATTTCATCGAAAAATTAAACTCGAAAGACTATGATACCCGTTGGAGTGTCCTGTACGCAATCAAACCGGAGGCTTGCGGTGATTTATGGGATGATGAAAGAAATTTTATGAGTGAATTGATTTATTCGCTTGCTGTGAACATCAATTCGGATGATGCTCAATTTGTTTTTGAACAAATAGGTGATAAACTTGAAGTAGGTTTTACTTTGGTAGAGCGGATGATGAGAGGCATAGCAATGGATAGAAAAAACGTCACCTTATCATTGCAATATGGGTTAAATTATTTAGAAATTAGATAAACAACCGGGCGGGCAACCGCCCATAATAAAAATATACAATAATGGAAGCAAAAAATTCAATCAACGACGAAAACGGATGCAGCACGTGCGTTGCAGGTAGTGAGAATTACATTGAATACGATAATTGTCGAGGCGGTAAGTATTATCAATACGACTTTCGTGCAACAGACGGCGAATTGTTCTCCTGCGTTAGGGCAAATCTCGAAAAGTGCAGGGAAATGAAAGACAATTGGCTTAATAGTAGAATTTAATTGACAACAAGTATTTGCAAGCTCAAACACCGCCCGGAATCATTTGTTTAATTCCGGGTTTTTTATTTTCGTAAATTATTGCGTGATATGTAATAATTTATTATCTTTGCATTGTTAGAGCTACCAGATAGCCGTTGACTGTTAAATGCAGTCAATGGCTATCTTCGTTTTAAATGGTTTTATGATTATAAATTCAAAATACAGCAGTTTATATCTTGGGGAAGAAAAGTTTTGGAAAGCTTTTTTTGACCGAGATGTATGTTTTGTACAGACATTCGCTTCCGGCGATGAAATACGGGTTCAGTTCCGCGGATATTCCGAAAATTCCACCGCAAAATATAAAAATCAAAACGGGACGGAAACAAATTTAACTGTAAATATGCTGTATTCAGATTCTATAACGGGATTAAAACTCTTTGAAGCAGCGTTTACGATTCACGCGATAGGAGAATATAAATTTACGCTCACTAACGGGACAGAATCAGTTTTATCTTTTTTCTCTGTAAAAACACAGGCAGAGCTAATCAATACCGTATTGCTAAACTACACGCATCGAAGAAATGAGTACGACACGATATTTGTCCAGGAAAACGGCGTAAGGAAAACATTCAACTTTCGTATAGAGGGAGGTCTCTATCCTGGAGACAAAACGCAGGCGGTAGAGAATGAGACATTCCGAGATCAACGCTTTAACCCATTTCAAACAGCATCAGAAGTATATCAAATATCAATACTAACAATTGGAACAGGAAAGGGCGTGCCACAATGGGTAGGCAATAAAATTAATCATATATTTAATTTATCAAATATTCTCATAGACGGAATTTCAACGGCGCGCAATGAATCGTCCGTACCGGATATGATTCAGGTTGCGGGCTATCACCCTCTTTATGTTTTTAAGTTAAATATTGAGCAATCGGACGACGATATAATTTTAGGATCACAGAAGACGGACGTATTTTATTTAACAGATAATTCCGGGAATATGATAGTAACAAATTCCGGTGACAATATAACGGTTTATCATTAAAATTATGGCAAATATAGCATTTACAGACGGCATGAATCGCCGCGAGGGGTTAGTTAAGATCGACCGGATCATGGTCGAGAATTCCGAAACAAAAGCGGCAGAGTGGGCTACATTAGGAGACGTAGAGAGCCTAATTGGCGGCGGCGGCGTATCCGTCCCCGTCACCGGAATTGTATTAAATTCGACCTCCTACACGCTCTCTACGATAGGCAATTCCTTTCAGTTGCTGGCTACTGTTTCCCCGGCCAATGCGACAAACAAGGGCGTCGTGTGGTCGAGCACCAACCCAAGCATAGTATCGGTATCCCAGTCGGGGCTGATTACCAGGTTGCAGAATTCCACAACGGCTGTTGTCATAACCGCCACAACCGCCGACGGAGGGTTCAATGCGTATTGCACGATTCCGAAAAATTCAAATGCAACAATTACATTGGGGCGCACAGGGATAGAGGTTGACAGTACCGGGATGACGCTCGAGGGAGAGGTTTATATTGACGTTCAGGTGAATATATCGGGATTGGATAACAAATCATTTAATATTTTAAACATTCCGGCATGGTGTACGGCAACAAAATATAACGGTTATTTCCGGGTATCGATCGGGACTAACACAACGGGGGCATTCCGGGATGGAACATTGGTTGTACAGTCGGAAGAAGATAACGAGTTGGTAGCCAATCTTCACATCGGACAGGCCGCGACAGCGTATATAGAGATAATTGAATCTTTAACATCATATAGCGGAGAATTACCCGAAGAGGGAGGGAGTTTAAAGATTTACGCAAATATCCACGGCACGGCAAACAGGATGGTTGACGTAACGACCTCCGCCGGCTGGTTGACGCTAGCCACCTGGAAAGACGGCGAAGCATACGGCCAGGGATGGTTTACTGTGACGGCGTCGGAAAATACAGGATCAGAACGAACGGCAACGGTGCAGGTATACCCTGCCGGAAAGACCACGGGAGGGCGAACGTATTCAATCACACAATTGTCTACCGGAGAAGTGATTGAAGTAGAATATTTGGGAATAAATGCAGGGATGTATATTTTTCAGAATACCGATATAGGTTCTTCTCTGAATTTAGCTGCTATAATTACCCCGGACAATGCGACCGATAAAAGTGTAGAATACGAATTGATCAACGCCTTAAATGAAACAAAAAACACATTTGATGTTGATGGAAACGGAAATGTAAGTATTGCAAGATTGGCTGATTCAAATAAACCGAAACAGAACGGAGCCGGATTGTGCATGAAGCATATCAGGGCGGATGGCAGGCGGCTGATAAAAGGGACGTTGTTAATCGGGAAGAAAGAAGTAATTAGCAATATAATGTGTTTGCTTTCGCAGAAAGAATTAGAGATAGATAATAGAGCGCAGACAACAACGACTATTATGTGTCAAGCATGGAGTAATCCGACCGGTGAAGCATATGTTCAAGGCGATATAGGTTTTTATCAGACGAATTTTCCATCTTGGGCGACTGGGGGAATACGGAATCCTTACGGATTTGGATTTGATATAGAAGAAAATACGACAGGACAGGACAGGGAATTTTATGTTACGATTGAGTTTAGTTATTCAAATATGAGTCAATTTTTTAATAACGTATTTAAATTAATTCAAAAAGCATAAATTTATGGTAATAGTAGAAAAAATCGACGATAAGAACATCCGTATTACGATAGGCACGGTAATAGGGAGGTATCCGGCGTGTTTCGCTGCCTTTCAGTCATCGAATGGCAAAGGTGTGAATATAAATTCGACATTATTGAATGTGTTGAAAACGATTTCGGTACCGGTCGAAGAATTGGAAGTAAACGGAGTAGTTTACACCGATCCGGAGGAGGCCGTTGTTGCGCTCAATACTTTCATAGGAAATTTTAACAAAGGAGGCAGCAACCTACCAACACCCATCGATTCCCCTATGTCTATACCGGAAAAGTACGTTTTTCTGGACGATTATACGCGGGACGCCTATTTTGCGTCGCATGTTTCCGAAATAAGATCTGGAATTTTTGTAGTGACCGGCAACGTGGTGCAGTTCTACAACGGGGATTACTGGATAAATACGAGTGACCCGAATTTGTCGGAAAAACTCTACAATATATCATCGGCCACGGATTTGTTACTGAACAAACTGACGGAGATTCCGATTTCGGAGAGTGCATACAACGCTCTTACTCCTGAGGAACAGGAAGATAAAAATTACGTAATAATATAAAATTCTAAAAAAAATGGCAACAGCAAAAATTTCATTGAGTAAATATCGCGGAGAGGTCGGCTCTCTCGAAAATTTGAACACGAGTACCAAGAGTACCCTCGTCGGTGCA
>JAIRZF010000006.1 GCA_031267385.1 Dysgonamonadaceae bacterium
CCAATCGTATTTAATAAAGTAGAACGGGTAAATCCGCTGGACCGGACAGCCTCGAAGAAATGGTATCCCTCCCTGAAAAGAGTAAGTCAGGTGAGCGAAAAGGAAGTAGCAAAGGAAATCGCCGACGAAACAACCCTCAACCGGAAGGAAGCGGAGATGGCGCTTGACCAGTTGGAAAAGGTGCTTCTCCGCAATCTTTTGTCGAGCAACAGCGTACAGCTGGGCGACTGGGGTTCTTTTTACCTTACGTGCAAGGGCGAAGGCCGCGACACCAAAGAAGGCGTTACGGTTGCCGACATCAAAACGCTGAACATTCGTTTCATGCCGGGCAAGGCATTGAAAGAAGCCCTGAAAAGCGCAGCTTTCGTATTTTCCGAAGACCTCGTAAGCGGCAAGTAAAAAACGCGACCGTTCATGTCTTCCGACATATCCTGACATGCTTGGGAATATGTCCTGACATGTTCGGAAACATCTCCTGACATGTTCAGGAACATCTCCTGACATGTTGGGATGCATGTCGGGACATATTCGGGAACATAAACGGACGTGTTCAAAAAGAGAAAACACAATCATGAAAAATTAAAAAGCAGAACTATGTTTTACACGCGAATCAATAAAATCAAAGTCTTCAACAATCGGGAAGGTTTTCCCGGTCTGCTGAACAGCGCCGAGATGCGGATCTACAGTTACGCCGGCGGACAGCAGGCGGGAACGGGTATTCTCCCGTCATTGATGCTATCCGATTTAACAGACTTGCCCGACAAGAGAAAATATGTTATACTTAATGCTTACAATTAAATATTTACACATGAAAAAAATGTTCGCAGTCTTTACGATTGCCTTACTTGGTCTAATCCTTGCGTCAGGCCTCTGCCATGCCGGAAATCCGATAATAAACGCTGAACTTGATAACGTAAAGGGACAGGACGGCTCCGAACCGGCGTACCGGAAATGGGCGCTCACGCCTCCCATGGGTTGGAACTCGTGGGACTGCTTCAATGCAGGCGCTACCGAAACGCAGATATTGCAAAATGCCGAATACATGCGGGATCATCTCAAAGAATACGGTTGGGAGTATATTGTGTTGGACATACGCTGGTATGTGGCGGAAAGCGCGAATTATTATATTCAGCCCGCGACTTATTCTCTCGACGAATGGGGACGATATGTACCGCCAACCGTACGTTTTCCGAATGGTTTTAAAAGTATGGCTGATAAAATCCATGCCATGGGATTGAAATTCGGTATTCACATTATGCGCGGGCTTCCGAAAGAAGCTGCCCACCGGAAACTGCCCGTGAAAGGCGCAAACGGAGTAACTTGCGACCAAATAAGCAATAATGAAATGGAATGTCCCTGGTTGCAAGACAATTACAAAGTGATAAATAACGAAAATGGTCAGCTTTATTACAATTCCATATTCGATTTGTATGCTGAATGGGGTGTGGATTTTGTGAAAGTAGATGATATTTCGCGCCCGTTTCACGAAGACGAAATTCAGATGGTGCGCGAGGCAATAGACCGGAGCGGACGACCGATTGTTCTCAGCCTTAGCCCCGGCAAAACGGATTTACAATATGCTGATAAAGTTGGAAATTATGCCAATATGTGGCGAATGACCGACGATTTGTGGGACCGCTGGAAAGATATTTATGCGATATTTGAAAGAGCGCGTAAATGGGCGCCTTATTGCCGTCCCGGATGTTATCCCGACGCCGACATGATACCCATCGGCGCCCTGGATTATGCTTCCGATTTTACCAGCCACCGCTACAGCAAATTGACTGATAACGAGCAAAAAACATTGATGAATTTATGGGGCGTCATTCATTCCCCATTAATGTTCGGCGGAAATCTTCCTGCCAATACGGAAAAAGAACTCCAGTTGATGACCAACCGCGACCTGATTGCGATGAACCAATATGGGGTGGATGCTCGCGAAATATACAATGAATCAGGCAAAGTTGTATGGGCATCAATGAATCCGGCAACAGGAGAACATTACGCTTGCCTGTTTAATTTGAAAGGAAGCGCCGGGGAAAAATATTCTACCGAAGGCGCTACTCACACAACACAAGTGATTGCTTATACACTACCATACGAAGATGTAGAGATTAATATTCCGACAGGGATTAATCAAATAACTTTGCTTTGTGATGATGCGGAAGATGGAAACGATTACGACCATGGCGACTGGATTAACGCCCGTTTTGTATTGGATAACGGCGATGAAGTATTTATCACGGAAGATGATATTATTCATTACGATGTAGATGATTCTTTTTATAAATACATCAAAATAAATAAAAACTTATTCGACGGCGCTTTAAAAGTAGCCGGTACGGAATATTTTAATGGAATTGCCTGTCATGCCCATACGCGGGTTAATTTGCGTGTTCCTCCTATTGCCGGGCGTCAGGTTGTAAAGTTCAAATCGCGTTGTGGCGTAGATGCCTCTGCCGGTGGAAATAATGCAACTTCGATGCGGTTTATGATATTTCTTTTCGACCCAACCGGCAACGAGTTGATGCCGAACAGCGCTGTTCCGGTAGCTTTGCCGCTTACGGAACTTGGATTCAGTCCAAATCAAGAATGTCGTATTACGGATGGATGGAGCAAAGAAGTGTTGGGCGTTTACAAAAACGATGAATTTCGACCGGAATTGGAAGCTCATCAAAGCGGATTTTATATTATTACTCCTAAACAGGAAACCGCTATTAATAAAGTAACTGTTTCAAAACAATCTGAAATAATAAAATAAGAATTATGAAGAAAATTGTATTATTAATCACTCTGTTTGTATCTGCACAGTTAGCTGCACAAGATTACCGGGAAATGACAAACGGAATTAAAACCACCATCAATACCGTGGATATTGAGATTCAATTTGTCAATCCGGCAACAGTAAGGATCTTGAAAGCTCCGCGGGGATTTCAATATGCTAAGGAAAGCCTGTCGGTAAATGAAAAGCCGCAACAGATCAAGTTGATTACCCGTCAGCAGGACGGCACCCTGAAAATGAAAAGCAGTAAACTGGAAGTGCATATAAATCTAATTTCCGGCGCCGTTTCATTTTTCACCCCCGGAGGAAAACCTCTTTTCAAGGAGAAAGAATCGGGTGAAAAATTTACGGCTTTCAATGATGCCGGCGCTGAAACATATCGGGTGAAACAATCTTTTATTTTGGACAGGGAAGAGGCCATTTACGGATTGGGAATCCT
>JAIRZF010000039.1 GCA_031267385.1 Dysgonamonadaceae bacterium
AAGAGATTACATCCTCTGACACTTTTTTAATTTCTACATTCATCGTATCTCCATTGATTTTTACGATTTTGTCCTGACCGAAGATCTGACAACAACTTATTAACCAGCAGACCATTACAAATACATTCGTCTTTTTCATTTTATTGTTTTTTATATTAATAATTATTATGCAGCAAAGATAATTTTAAAATTGTTGATATCAGGTTTTACCTGTTGCAAAATTGCGCAAAATGTCATTGACTTTCTGAATGACTGCTTTATAATTATTGTCAATGATACTTTCTAAAATTTCTTCATCCAAATCCGGCTTGCCGGTAGTTACCGGTAACGAGAAAACTGGAATTGCTCCGGAAACATATTCGCAGACATGAAATTGAGTATTAAAAAAGGGAGGATTGCCATTCGCCACCTTGCCGATGAAATGTCCTGCACGCTGTCCTGCTACGTCCCGGGCTTTCATTACTTTTTCTTTTTGCAATGACTCTGTTCGACTGTCGCTCCCATAGCTCTGTTTTGAGAAAGATTCCTGAATCTCCTTTTTTTCACCAAAAAGAGATTCGACGTCTTTTGCCGTCTTATCGTTCCCTGTCATCCCGAATGCCTGTGTGCCGCACGATGCTTTCAGGATGTTTGCACTTTTTTCGCCATAGTCACGAACTGCCTGATTGAAGTCCTGAACTGCAAGGATCGTCGCTACATTATGCTTTCTTGCCGTTCCGATGAATGTATCAATCCCCTGTAAATTTACGGTTGGAAATTCATCAACCATAAACACACTTGTTACCTGTCCCGGCGTATTCATGCATGACATTACCACCGAACATATGCAGGAAATGGGGGGGGATATTGTTTCTTTTATGCTCGGAGCATTACCCACACACAACAGAGTGGGATGCTCCGGATTTGTAATGTCAAGGGAAAATTCCTCCTCCGGAAGTGGAGAAAGTACCCAAAAAATATACTTGTTGTTAAGCAATACCAGCGGCGTCTGAGCGGACGAAACAGCTCCGGCTGTTTGTTGCTGTGCTCCCAGGCGCCAGGCTGTCAACATGGACGACATGTTTAGCGCAATTTCAGGATCTTCAGACAGCCATTTGAACACCAAATCGCTGTCTGAAAGGCAAAAAGCGATTACATGTGCCAAAGTATTAATTCCCGAATTTCTTTGCTTATAACATTTGTATGCAACAGAATATACGTAATTTATAGCATTGTTGGCCCAAAAGTCCGTGCGCTCTTTCCAGGACGGCTCAAGATTTTTCATTAGTGTTATAACAATATTCCTAATAAAGAGAGATTCATTGCCACGAGGAACATACTTCTCGGAAAAGACATTTACACGAACGGTTCTTTTCATATCCGTAAAGTTGATAAAAGCGAATGCCGGAGTGGTTTTACCTTTTTTCCTGAAGTGTTCTATACTTCCATATGCAACCTGTGACAGGATCGGACTGTTCTTTTTCATTGGATCTCCTTCCCAGTCGTATATCAATCCCGAATAATTTCTTTCAGCGCACTGGTATATCATTCCTTTAATCCAGCTTTCCGACTTGCCTGAACCGGGACCGCCATCTATATATATATTTTGCTGCGGCTTGTGAACGGTCAACTGGCCGTTATCCGTTTGTAAAACAAAATAAAAGTCTGATGATTGATCTGATACCCCAAAAATATCCTTATCAGACTGCATGTTTCCGGGCATAAAGTAAGGAATTGCATAAACGGCACAAATTGTATAGCCGATAAACACGAAAGGGAAAACATAAAGATTATAGAAATAAGATTCACGTGTAAAGCCGGCGAACAAAGCTGCAGCGAAAACCAGGGCAAGCATAGTATACATCCATTTTTTATCGTCACGACGCTTTTGACGTGGAAATAAAAAAGCGGATGCTGCTACCAAAATAATGTAAAGAAAACGGAACAGTATGGCTTTTTGCATAATTTTTGCCAGGCGAACGGTTATTCCTGCATTGATTACATACAAGTCATTGATTACAATGTATTGATATGCAATAGATAATCCGACGATTACACAAAGTAGAAGAAGCACAAAAGATAATGTTTTCTTTTCCTGATCCATAATGCTCAAAAATTTATTAATACATATTCCACAGTAGATGGCTGACGGTTGACAGTACTTCCACATATCTGCATAGACAAATGTAATAGCTTGCAAGCGCTGTCAATATGAGAATTGCAATCGGCTTGTTATCCACGTACATACTATTCTTTTTTATTTCCGCACAATTCAAGTTTCGATACGTTCATCGAAATGTTGGGAACATATGTGTCGTCATCTTTTCTGAATACGTCGACACTGATATCTCCCGAAACATACACCATTGTTCCTTTTTTCAGCACATCGGCAACTTTATTGACATGCCTGTAAAAACAGGATATCCAGGTTACTTTTCCATCATAGTTGGAGGAAACACTAAAACGTATAAACTCTTTCCCGTCGCCCTGGATGACTTTTGCATCCGCGCCCAAATACCCGATTACTTGTCCTGTAAACATTTTGATATCTTTTAAGTTAAATTTTAAGTTGTATTCGATTTTACAGATCGGCAAAGCTTCTTGCTTTTTGATTGACCGCATCTTTAAATTCCGCTTCCTTCACATTCTTCTGTACTTCATGCGAAAAAGTTGACAGATTGTACAGATTATATATTCTAAACGGATGAGTGCGCTCCATGTCCCGCAAGAACTTCTCACATTCATCCCGTGTGCCGATACACACGGGATCTTGCATTACCCCATTTTTCATCCGGGCAACTACATACTTTTCTTGTGTCAATGTGTTCATATTATTATAATTATACTTTTCTCCTTTTATATTATTTACATTACAGATCAGCAAACACCCTGTCAGTCAACTTCGCAACCCCGGCTAATTTCCGATTGTCCTTTTCAGGCGATACTTCATGAGCCAATTTTATATCTCCCGGTGTTTTTTCCTCTTTATCTATTCCGAATATTTTATTAACCGCTATTTTTGCATTGGGGGAAAGTTTCCCGTCATTCTCCAATGCGATCAATGCATCGGTCGACGGCTGATAACCTTCGTCTTTCAAGTGCGAAATCTTTATAAAATCATTACGGTTTACGGCGTCTTTAAATTCCGCTTCCATGTTCCTTTCCGGGGCCTTTTCCTTTTCGGGCGCCGGTTCCTTTTCCTCCACTTTTTCTTCCTGCTGTTGAGTGATGATTTTTTTAGCCTGTTCAACTGTTAAGCTTTGTATGTTAGTGAATGAGACTCCTTTTTTGTCGGCTGTTATGGATACATCCGCTATAAAGTATCCGGCCTCTGTCCCTATCAACTTGTTTTTTAGCATATTTCCATTTGCCAGGGTCTGTTTGTCTTCGACTGTCAGCGTATAGCCTGAATACTCTTTTGCCTTTCCAATAACGTCGGGGATGGAAATCTCTCTGTTGCTCTTGACTATTACTGAATTAAGTTTTTTATCTACCTGCACGTATATATCGCGCGCGCTGTCTTTCCCCGGAATGACTACAACATCTCCGCTCTTTAGCAGACGTTTATCTACATCGCTTAACTTTCTGCCCAAAATCGTATCCGGAATCAACAGGGTTTCTTTTTGATAGAATATGGAAATCCCGTTTTCGGTTAACCGTATCTTACCGGGCTTTCCGTTTATATCCATTAGATCCGACATGATGCCGGGCTTTAATTTTGTCCCTTTACCATCTAACAGGTTGCCATTTTTCATCGCATGTTCATACAGAGATTTGCCTGTATAGCACACTTTATTATTGTAATCTACTATTGTAATACCGTCTGTTAATTTCCCGTCTCGCTCTCCCTTCAATCCCTGCCATCTGACAACAGAGATATTTTTTTCCGAACGTAACGACTGAATATATTCCGGATCATCCGCTTTTGACTTGTCAAAAAAATTACTTATCTCGTCCCTTGATTTGTCTTTTAACATTTCCTGATTTTCCTTTATATGTTCTCTGACTTGACTTACTGTACATTTATAAGTTTCATCATCCTTTTTAAACAGCAAATTACCATTATTGTATTCACTTTTATAACCCAGTCCGGACGTAATCGCTGTAAACTGGCCTACATTTCCATAACTGTATTCTTTCAATATGTCTTCTATTCCCATGATTATATTATTTAAGAAGTTGTGCATTAAGCAGGTATTCATTCAACATCTCTATTTCTATATGTCGGCCACCTCCCTTTTCAAATATTTCAAGTTTCATTACTTTTTTGTCCGGGATTGTGAACTTATTAAATATCAATACAAAACGATTCTCCGAATTTCCATTGATACGTTTTTCAAAATCGCCCTGGTGAACAGGAAATATTTGCAGTTCCTGCCGTATTGCATTTTTTGACGTCTTTGTATCCCTTATAAAACACTTTATGAAATCAACATCATAATCGATGTTGCTGAAATTTTTTATGTCGAAAGAAAAGAACATGAAATCTTGATATACATATAAATTTGCAAGTGATACTTCCATCCGGTGTTTAATCATACCGACTGAATAGATGTTCCGTTTTGTATGTCGAAGTTTTGACAGAAAATTGTCCATTTCAATGCTGTTGACGTCCAGGATGGCAGTATACTTTCTCCCGTCGTCAAAGTTGTAGGTATAAGTGAATGCGGTTCCGGAAGTGACCGTTATTTCGTATACGTCAAAATTCGAGTCGACGACAAAAATGTTTGTTTCGGGGATACTGTCAAAAGTTGTATTGAACTTGATAAGATTGTTATAAAATTCCATGCCCAATTCTTCATTTCCATGTCGGCAGTAGATGATTTTTGCCGGGAAAAAGCATTCGGTTACATTCCTGTTGTTCACAATGGCCCTGTAATCGCTGTGATATATTTTATCGGTCGCATATATCACATACGTATCTTCCATATCATAAGGCAGATAACTGATCAAAAATGAAAACACACCGCCATTTTGACAGACTACTGTAAGATTTGTAGTGTCAGTAAAATTCTCGGATTGAGCTGTTATTCGCACAATGTTTGATACTTCTCCTACCCGTTCGGCGTTTATATAGTCAAGACGTCCGCATTCGATATCGGTTACCTGTGCAGGAAAAACGATGTGTTTCGTTTTATCGAATGCAACATAAATCATCCTTGCAGGTATTTCTGTCTGCGGAACCTGACAGTGGCCGAGCAGGGGAATACCCGAACAGCACACGAATAAAAATAATTTCATCTTGCTTTTCATATCCTTTACTGACTAAAATATCCGACATAGATGTTTAAAGCCCATAGCAGTATTGCCATGCATACCAGTGAAACGACCAGGATTCTTACATCCGCCCATGCTGCACCGTTTTTACGTTTCCTGTATATCAGATATCCCAGTATTATTGCTATTGCGGCAAGTGGATAGCTTAAATATTCCATAATTCAATCAATATAAACTGTTAAGTAATAATTCAAGTTGACTTCCCTTTTGGGGTTCCTGAAGATTTTGCATCAGTGAGTCAACGTCTTTTTTCTCCTGTTCTTCCCGGTTACGTTTGTCTTCCCTTGTTTCTTCCTGTATATACAACCGGTAATTTGCTTTCAGATCTACTTTAATCAGACTGATCGAACTGCTCAGGACCATTCTTACCGCCTGGGTTGTCGCGTTTACAGCGGATGTGATCTCGCTTGTCACCGTGCCGATCGACGAAAGGGGCAGTTGTATGCCGGTCAGCATGCCCCGTTCCATCTGTCGTTTTGCTTCGGCCTTCAAATTGTTTGGCAGGTTTAATCCTTCCATGCCGTCGTTGTCGTAAATAATAAATGAAACAGGTAAGATATTTTCATCAACACGCATGTTTTCAATTATGATGCGCAGCCGGTTACTGCCAATACCCACTACTCCGTATATGATCGTGTTGTGTGGAACAGTTATTCCGTTAATTTGAATTTTTTCCAACAACCTGAGTCGGGCTATGCCGCCTGATACAAGCGTTTGATCGCCATGCACACAGGCTTTTATCAGGTTATTTTGGAGTGGCATCACATTTCTTGGCCGGCGTCGACGGGTTCCGTCTTCTTCAATAATGAATGTGCCGGTATCTTTTTCCGGAAGGGCTTCTGCCAGTTCTTCCGTTGATATGACTTCCGGTTGCACCCTGCCGGTTTGCACCGGTTCAGTATCTGATGACTGACCCATAAACCCGTCCGGATCGCTTGCAGGTAACCCGTATTTTTTTGCGATTTCATTTCGCAGACGTTCATTGTCCGCGATATGCTGCTCCAGTTCGCCGCGCTGGACAGCTTCACGCAATATGTTTTCGACTGTCTGTTCACGGGATGTCTGTTCAATATTGGCGCGAAATTGTAAACTGACTGAGCCGGATGATGAATCGGGAAAAAATGTTTCTTCTCCGTCTGTTTCCAGCATATCTTTATAGATATTCTTCTTCATCTGATTCGCTCTGCGCTCGTATTCTTCCGCATCTCTGTTCCGAATGTCAGTGTAAAATTCCGAGCCGCGAATCCGGGATGAGAAATTTTTCCGATCCTGGTCATATGCAGATACTTTATCTTTCTGTGTTTCTTCTACACTTTCAGGCTCGAAAATATCCTTCCCCATACTGTTTGTTTCGCCTTTGTTTTTTCCCAAACCGAAGAAAAGTATAATCAATACTCCCATCACAACAACTGGCACAAGCATTAAAAGCAGCTTCTTTTTATCGATCGTATTACTCAGGTTCATTTTTTCTATTAATTATCAATTATATCGGTAACAGTTCTAATCATAACTGTATGATTTATTCGTCTTTTCTTCTTCTCTTGTTGTTTCGCGCGGCTGGGAGTACTGCACTTTCCAGTCCTCAATCTTTGCACCGTGCGGATTTTCTCTCGACCGGTTTACGTCATATATTGAATACTCTGCATAAACATCTCTGGCGCTGCTGCCCTTCGCTCGAAATCCCATCTGTGTAAATGTAATACTGCCTGTAACCGGCAGGGTCGACATGTCAATATTGATTTCACTTATAATAATCCCGTATCTTATATTTTTTTGTATGAGTGAATTGTACATGTCTACGTCCCGGTATTCCGACACCATTTCTTTACCACGATTTCCAATCAGGTACAATGCCTTCTCAATGTTTCCATTATAATTGCTTTCATCAAAAGCATACCACAGATTTACGAATGTTTTAATGTGATTTTCGTATTCGTATCTTCGCATCTCTGCAGACAGTATCGGGGTTGCTTCATATACGGATCCTTTTGTATCGATGACAAGCGCTTTAGTGTATGCCGCATCTATTTTATTTGACAAATAGAAAAAACAGCTCACGAACGCAACAGCTATAATTACACAAAAAAGTAATGATAACATGATGGTCAGTCTTACGATTTTATCAATCGATTTAAAGTTTGTCAAATCCATAACGCTCCGTTTATTTGTTTTCGTCAATTATACTTCTCCCGGCTGCACTTGCCTGACCCACGTTTGTCGGAGTACCGCCACCACCGGCAGCAGCTCCGCCGGCAATCGCCACCGTTGCTGCCGTAGCAACCAGGCCCATTGTCTTAGATACCATCCGGCCGGCGTCTCCATGTCCTACAATTTTTGACGAGAGCCAGAAGACGCTACAGTAAGCGCCGACCATTGCCAGATCGATTGCTATCATTTCCGCTCCTCTCAGCCCTGAACCGGCCAAAGAACTTAAATCCGCATTCCATAAATTCTTAAACAACTGGGCCATTATGCTGTTTAAAATATTTATAACCGTAAAAGCTATACCGATTGAACATATACTGCCGAACCAAACGCTCAACTGCTTTTGAAAGCATGGCAACATGCTGAATGCGAAGGCAAAAGGGCCGAGTATGATCAGAATTTTAAGGCTTACGACTATTATCCCGATAATTACAACCTGTATGATACCGCATAAGATGGATGCTACAGCATGAATGAGAGTAGCCGCAAAATTATCCGGGCTAAGAAGTTTTGATATATTTGCTACTTTTTCGAACAGGGTTTTATTATTACTGAAATTATCCGCGTCCTCGGTTTGTATTTTTTCGGTAGCAGACCCATATTCCGCACCCGACAGTTGGGCCTGTTCAAGTTCATTATCGTCTGTTGCCAGTTCACCATGCTCTTTCTCTCCATAGTATGCCATTGCCTGTTCCCATTCGTTCGCGGCGGAACTTGTCAATGATGTGGCGCTGTTGATTGCTTCAAAAGTGCCGACAATCGTTTTTGCAATTGGAGTGTACAGGGTAAGACAGAAGAACAGTACAATACAACGGGATATTTCCATCATGTCGGGAAAATCTTCATTGGCGGATGTGAGCAGGTTACTCGCACCTGATTTCAGATAATTGTATGCAATATTACAGATGAAACATATCACAGCCACACCCAGTGCAATCGTGCTCACCTGGGAGATTAGTGAGGTTGTCAGTGCGTCGTTAATTTTAAGTCCCCACAAAAAATCACTGTTTTCCATTTTTTGTATATTTATATTTCACTGTAACGATTAAATGCTGCAAATTTTCCTGAAAAATAAGTGCTTCGATTGTAATCTTTTACCGCCTGTTGAATTACTGCCGCACGTGCTTCTTCATTATATGCTTTCATCGTTTCTGCCGACTGTTGCAATGCTTCTTTTGCCTGCTGTATGAAGTTTAGACGTCCTTCAGAGTTCATCGAGAAAAAAGAATTTACACTTATTATTTTAGTAAAAATGTCCGTGCTCAATTTCAGATTGACCGATGCCACCTTGAAATTCAAGAATTTCAGACATTTGTAATTCGAGCTGATATTCATGTAAAACTGAAAATCTGTCGCTAAACATGCTACATCGTCAACCAGCTGGACCAGTTCAAGCAACGAATTTAATTGATTGATTTGTTCGATGCTTTGCAGCGCCTTCTTCAAATTAAGATCTTCTATCATCTGTGTCATTTGTGTGACCCAGGATGCAGCTTCTTCAATCCAGCCCAATACTGTAGCTACTGTATGAGCCGGGTCGGAAACAACCATTTGCGGACGGGCTTTTTGTGTTGGAAAGGCAAAAAGCATTGTCATTAAACCGATAATAATAATTTTCCTTCTCATCTTCTATTTATTTAATTATTAATTATTAAACCTCTCCAATTACGAAAGCCAGGGCAAAAATGATTGCTATTATCCATGCAATCAGGTATTCCTTCGCATGCGGCTTATCTGTCGATAATGAATACACTACGAAAATGAGGGCTATCGCCAGTATGGTAGCTATTATATAACCCGCCATGTTAAATGCGCTTTCATTCAATTCAGTTGAAAATGAATTTATTTCTGTCAAACCTGATATTGCTTCATCCATATTGCTTTGTTTTTTCTTCCAGATAAAGTCTGATTGCGGTTGCCGTCGAACCCGTTTCCTTGAAAAGCTGTCTGATTCTGACAACCGTTGCCTGACGTGAATCGAATGCAACTGCTGCGAAGCGGGATACTTCATTTCTGAAAATGAACGAGTCGTTTCCCAGCTTGATAAAAAATTCTCGCCAGGCCTCTTTTGTTTGCAATGATTCAATACGGGCAATTTCGCTCTCCGTTATACTTAAAATATTCTGTATTTCAGGCAAATTACTTCTGTGTTCCGAATGATCGAGTACTATTTTGGTGGCACAGTTTATAAGTACCGAATCTTTTATCGATGGCGGTAAGTTTTTTAAAAACAGCACATTTTGTGCAGCCAGGGTAATGGAACCTTCCTTTTTACGAAAGGTCCGGTAAAGGTATGCTATGAACTCTCCGAATTTCTCATCTTTTAAAAAGTCCAGGGCTTCATCAATAATCAATTCTTTCGTTACTCCCTTCCTTTTCTTTATCTTGTCAATCACCATTTGCAAAGTTATCAATGCAACAAGCGGAAAGTACTCTTTCTTGCTGGCGTCTTCCATGTCGAACGCGATCAGTTTGTCATGCACGATGTCTACTGTTTCTTCCGCGTTTAGCAGAAAGGACAATTCACCCTCTGTATAGGGTTTAAGAAGCAGAATCAATTCTTCACAGTCAAATTTTCGAATTTGCAGATCAGTCATGTTCTGCATGAAAACATCCGTTAAAAACTTCCGGTATTCAATCATATTCGGAACAATTCGTTCATGTGTGCCGCTGATGCTTGAATTATTTATATACTTGTAGAAGTCAATTATTGATTCTTTCAGTATTGCCAGTTCCGTACGATCTATTTTCTCATTCCCTTTCCATATGTAAGAAAGAATTGCTGCAATGGTATCTATTATATCGTTACTCGAATCTTCATCGCTCGCATCAATATACTGATATCTGCCTGATCTATCCCTTTCGCAAAGGAACGGATTGAATGCGAATTTCTGCTGTTCGGTAGAATCGAAATACTTCCCTCCATTTAACTCAATCATTGAACGGTATGAACCGCCGATGTCTATGATCATTACATCCCGTCCAAGTTCGTAACTCTGTAAAATGTAATTGTTCAGCCAAAAAGATTTTCCCGACCCGGATGGACCTATCACGATCCTGTTCTTGTTAACCAGTTTGGGATAGTTCCACATGTCGATTTTTGCCGGCGTCCCGAATCGATCCAAAAAGATATGTCCCTTTGCTGACGATATATAGATGCTGTCTTTTTGCAGATAACAGATGGACTGCTTTGCCGTGTTGATAAAGCCGCGATAATTTGCCCGCGCATTGCCCGGTATGCCGGTGAAAAAAATATTGGCAAGTTCGGCATTTTCAACGTAACAGGAAGATTGATTCATAAACGAATATCCTTGCTGTACAAGTGCGATTTTGCGCTGCAGGGATTGTTTATCCGTATCGTTGACTATTACATTAAATGACGTATATGCCGTCTGATGATCAAATTGTCCTATTTCATTTACAAATGCTTCCTGTTCTCTCTGTTTCTCCTTTGCCGGCGGGTAGAAGTTTGTTATATAATTCAATGCCTGTTTTTCGGCATTGATTACTGTAACCGTACTGTCCGTATCTGTAATTTCAATCACTATATTGACTATGTGAGCAAAAGGCAAACCCAGTCCAAGCGGATATATCATTGAAGCTTTGCTTTTGATATTCTCCGGCAACTCGATCTTTGTGCCGAACGCTTTTGATTTGCCGGTTTGTGGCGCGACATCCGGATAAAGATGTTCTCCTTCTACTGTTAACGACAATACGGCTACAAACTGATTGCCGATTTTCATATCGTTCTGACGATTCACGAAAACAGGATTTAAAGTCTCGTTTACCGCATCTTCACAGGGTGTATCGTAAGACAGGTTCAGATAGTCGTATACTGCATTGTTTAAATCACGGCCGGTCATTTTTTTTATGTCAAACTGTGTGATTGAAAACAAACCGTTTTCAAAGTTCATCAAAAAAGATTCCAGTTCCGCAAATCTTTTTTCAAAGTCCCTGTAAGGCTGTTTAAAGGGATAGTTCAAACGTCGCAACAATGACGTGTCTGCCGCCTTGTGTCGTATTTTTTTTGTATCATTATTCGTAAATGTTATATACATATTTGTATAACAACCGATTATTTCCTTTCCCTCATAAGTGTTCAGGTTTTCGGCAATCAGCGGATTGGTCGAATAGTCGCTGTTTTTGTAATTGCTTGCATAGTAAAAATTTTGCTGGTGAATAACTGTTCCTGCCGGCAGCATTTTGAATAATCCCTCCAGGCGCTCATGAATATATTTTGTGTCTTCTTCCGACAGTGTAAATACCTCCGGCAGAAACATCCTGTAACCAACCGTAATGTCACCGTTTCCATTTACAATCGTGCTTTCTGTAATTGTCTGTATCGGCATTACGGTCGATATGTCTACCGCTTTGTCTTCAATCGATATGCTCACAGGACGAACATAGAATATGCTCGCCAGCAGTATCAGCGCCATCAGAATCAAAGCCAGTATGAGTATTGTTCCCACCATAACCGCTGTTCTATGAATTTACAGTATGTTTCAACAGACCGAACAGATATTCCCGGTCTTCTCTCAGATTCGTCCTGACGATAATATCCGGCAGCCGTTCAACATCTGTCATGGTCCTGCCGGATGCGGAAGGTGTAATGGAAGCAGCCGGCAATGCGGGAGGTGAAAGATACAGGGAGAAGTCCATGCGAAACAGTTTTCCTCTCTTTCGTCCTGCATGCAAAAACGTCACCGGCACATAATATGTCCTGTCGTTTTTCTCCCGACTTATTGAAGCGCCGCACAGTTCCACAGACGCGGGCAGATACGTATGCGCGCAGATAATCCTTGCCGGCTCATCCGCGTCGGCCCTGCCGGAAGTGTCGGGCAGCGCGGAAGGTGAAAGACAAAATGTGAAGTCCATAAAGAACGGTTTCGACTGTATTGCTCCTGCATCTGAAAACATTGCCATTACGCAATATGTCCCGTCGATGGCTTCACGTCTGATGGATGTGCTGCCGGGTTCCATAAAATCAGGCATGTTGTACGTTTGTGTTCGTGAAATCTTCGGCGGCCCGTCCGGAACCGGCATCTCATACCGGCCTGTCCTTCGAATTGAGGGCAGGACTTCCGACGTGACCCATTTGCGGAAGGTTTTTGCCGCCGGTTTGTTTGACCGGAAAATCAGCGCATAAAGGCCCGATTCATTGACAAGACTCAGGCTTTGTGCACCTCCTTCACGTCCTTCTCTTCCTGGTGACCCTAAGAAAAGCTTAGGGTCACTCACTCTCGTGGCGATAGCTTTTTCGTCGTCATCGAGCATTTGAAGGGCAACTGTTGGATTTGTATGCCCTAAAATGTCGCAAACGTCCTTGGCTACAAACCAGGGCAGCCCGTTAATCAACACATTCCTTCCCGGCTGTTTACTTTCCGGGAAATGGAATGTCATTACTTCTTTTTGCTTATTCTTTTTCATTATACATGAATTTGAATATATGACGCTTATCTACTATTTTGCGGGGAATGGCAGATTTGATGGATATGCTTGTGATATAGTCCGGATTGCCGGCCTTGTGCTCTTTCTGTAATCGTCCAAACAAAAATGACGATGCAACCAGTAAGAAAGTGACTGCACCTACAATCAAAAAAGAGTTTTTACCCTGGAAAATCAACACTATAATCAATAAAGCAATAAACAGCATATAAAGTCCGAATTGACCGGAAGTCAGTCCGAAAAATTTTATAGGCTTGTTTATTTTTCGCAATGTATTCATAACGAAATATTTGTTCGCTCAACGATTAAGCATGCAATGATTACTGCAACCATGTAATCATACATCTAGATAATAAGCCATGCTATGATCACCACAACCACTGCTACAACCCAACCGATCAAATACTCTTTCGCATGCGGATTTGATGTTGCCATTGCATACACTACAAAAATAAGTGCGATTGCAAGCGCCGACGAAACAACATATTTTGCAATGTTGATTATTGAATCCGTAGATTCCTGCGCTTTAGCCTCCACATCAGCTACAGAATTGATTTTTAAACCCTGCGCTTCGACATAAGTGCCAACGGCAATTGGAAGTACAAACAACAACACTGACATTAAGCCTGACAAGATCAATGCCTTCTTACTTTTTAAAATCGATAATCTTTTCATATTCATAATTTTAAATTAAACATTATACTTTAATTTCTATATAATTACTGAAATCAATCTCACTATACCTTACAAATACCTTATCTTCATCTATTTCATGCTGTACATTTGCAGGCAGGGGACGGCCTGAATAAAAATAAATACGGTTCTGAATAAACATGTCTGCCAGCGAGTCTGAAACATCTTCCGCCGATTCGGATGAAAAAATGACGTTTATAACCGGTTGAGCAACATGAAACGGAGCAGCGACACCGGACGGAACCGCTATCTTTCTCTCTCTCCGGATTAAGAAAAAAGTAATTCCGACAAATATCAGCAGAAACAGACCGGCGACATAATATGTATTTATATAAGTTCCCATATTGCCAAAAATATTATCAATGCCACAATGTATGTTATCACAGCCGACTTGGACTGTTCATGATTATTGATAAGTTTCTTTACGACAGCGGTGCCATAACATAGAAAACCTATTCCTGCGATTAGACCTCCTGTCGACTTGAAGAGTTCTATCAAATCAGTTACTCCTCCTCCCTGTATCTGTATCTGTATCTGTATTGAGGTCGTCATAGCTATCTATATATTAATACTTTAACACCCGAACTCCATGTGGTATTCCATACTCTTAAATCTGAAAAAGGATTCCAGTACTGATGCAAGCCACACAGTAACGCTATGCGTGGAGCAATAAAAAGTTCTATTTCAACAGCCAGTTTCGGGCCGAATATGAATTGAGTCTGTTCCGCCGGATTACTGTACATCTCCACGCCTGCAAATATGCCGGCACCACTGTTCACATACACGGATGTCCGATTTGTTGCGAGCGTTACATAATATGCCATATCCGCGTAATAATTTTGCCCGGTTGAACAATAAACAAAATTTGGCCTTATAAGATCCTGCGGGTCACGGAATATATAAGACTTCTCAAGAAAACTTATCCCTCCTTTCCAGTACGAAGTTCGATTGCGATATTTTGAAATAGAAAAATTTAAGTTTGTATTGCGGCGTCCGAACGCATTGAGACCATAGCTCGATTCGAGTGCAGTAACACCCGCATAGTGCCTTTGGGCCTCGATGATTTCCGTCGAGCACATAACTAATACAAATATGATTACAAAATTCTTCATACTATTTTCATGTCCAAAAAAACGTTCGTTTGATTATACTGCTATAACATACAATTTCAAATTTTGGTTATTCCCCAAAAAACATGTATCTTTATTGCCTGATTCAAATATTTTTTATAAAACATCATGTCAAAAGCAAAATTCAATACACTGAATGTTCTACAACAGCAACTGTTTCACTACATAAAGGATTATCATCCCTATCTGCTCGAAAACAGGGATGAGGCCGAGGAAATAATTGTAACCCGTGCAGAAATGGCTCAGGATGCATTCAGCGATGCCATTATGGCCGGCAGAAACGGACTTGAAGCGTCGGAAATCGCCAATGAAGTATTGCATGCCGGGTTGGAATTTTCCCCCATTTCCTACCTTCAGGAACTGTACGAAACCAGGACGGGCAAATATCTCCATGACGAACCCGCATGTGCAGTCTACAGGAAGACAAAAGAAATATTCGACCGGTACGGCGGAGATGTCGAAGGCTCCGATAAGGAGGACGATCTGATCAATGAACTTGTGCCTTTTCTACCCGAGTGACAAAAAAAGACAAATTAACCGGCAACATTGCCGCGATCGATACCGTTTTGCGTTTGGAAAAAAACGGGCAGGCTCCCGGGCCTGAAGATAAAAAGACATTGCTCCAATACCACGGATTTGGAGATTTAAAATGTATTCTTCTTTCTCCGGAGCGTCCGGAACAGTTTGCCGAAACGGAAAGAAACCTGATTCCTTATGTACGGCAGTTGCAGGACGTCATCCGGACATACAGTAGTACGTCACGTGAATACCTTGATTTTTACGATTCTCTCAAAAGAAGCGTACTCACATCATTCTATACTCCTCAGGCGATTGTTCAGGCGTTATCCGGTTCATTTGAAAATAATCGGCTTTCGTTTGCAAACATACTTGATCCGTCCGCCGGCATGGGAATTTTCCTTTCTCTGAAAGGAGAACACTATACCGCCGTCGAAAGGGATATCATTACGGGAAAAATCCTCAAGATACTAAATCCGGACAAGGATGTAAGAATAGAAGGGTTCGAGAATCTGCCTGCCGGCTATAATCAATCCTTTAACCTGGTAACGTCCAATATCCCCTTCGGCGATTACAAAGTGTTTGATCCGGCGCTGCTGAACAGCAGGAATATCGAACGGATGAAAGCCTGTTCGACCGTACATACCTATTTTTTTGAAAAAGGGCTGGACATGCTCAGAAACGGCGGAATACTGGCCTTTGTCACGTCAACCGGCGTAATGGACTCTCCGGGTCACGAATCTTTCCGGAAGCATCTTTTAACCGGATCGCATCTGATCGCGGCCGTCCGTCTTCCGGAAGATACTTTCGATTCAACGAAAGTACAGTCGGACCTTATTATTCTTCAAAGGGACAGCAAGCGTCATACACAATTATCCGACAGGGAACTTCGGTTCATTCGAACCGCCACCCTTCAGGAAGGAATGCATTTGAATGCGTACTATGCAGACGATGCTTTCAGTCATGTCATACACACGTCATACACAACCGGCACGGATCTGTATGGAAAACCGGGGATACGGTTTTATCATGAAGAAGGAATAACGGGCATCGCAAGAGAAACGGGAAAATTTCTCTCCTACGATATCAGGGAAAACATAAACCGGAAACTGTTCAATTCAACCAACAGACCTGCTGAAAAGGCAGTACCGGTACAGCTCTCGTTTTTTGATACCCTGAATGAATACGTAAACGCCCCCGCAAAAGCCCGTACAGACATTTTTGAATACAAAAATTCGGCATATTCCGTCGCCGGAAGCTATCAGTACGCCGGAGACCGGATCGGAGTGGCAAAAGATGAAAAAACGGCAAAAGAACTGGACACGGGAAATAAGCAGGACAGGGAAATCATCCGTCAATACGCGGATATTCGCGACAGTTACTTTTATCTGAAAAATGAAGAAGCCAAAACATTACACGAAGCGCCTGAATTGAGGCGTGAACTTAACGCTGCCTATGACGGTTTTGTTTCCCGGCATTCATTTTTATCAAGCCATTATAAATTGCTGTCTAAAGACCCGGCGTTTCTTGAAGTCCTAAGCCTTGAAATCCGTCGGGACGGAGAAATAAAAAAAGCGGACATATTCTTTGCGCCGGTCGCATTTACAACTCCCAAAGAGCAATACACATTGCCGGATGCATTGTCGGTATGCCTTAACCGGTTCAACCGTGTAGACATCGACTATATATCTTCACTTGCACGGCTAAACGAGGAGGATGTTGTAAATGGCCTGGAAGGAATGATATACAAAAACCCGCAAACATACGGTTACGAAACAGCCGACGTGTTTCTGTCGGGCAACGTGATTCTTAAACTGGATAAAGCTGTCGAAGAATCGAACAGGCATCCTGCCGACAGGCATCTTCTGAATGCCGTGAAAGCGTTACAGCAAGTTGTTCCGACAAAAATACCTCTTGAAGACATAGCTGTCGGCCTTGGCGAAAGGTGGATACCCGACGGTTATTACTCCGCATTTGCCTCGTCGCTTTTTAATGTCCCCACTGAAGTGAAATACAACCCCATACTGGACGACTTCGAAGTGAAAGGGGAATATTCATACAGTGCAAGTCAAAAGTACGCTGTAAAGTCTGTAAACAGGTTCTATTCGTCCGGGGATGTATTACGTTTTGCGCTGTTGGACAATATACCGGAAATGACAAAAAAAGTGTCTGTTGGAGAAACGGCAAGGACTGTTCCCGATACGGACGCCATTCAGAAAATGAATGCAACCGTCACCTTGCTGCAAAACGACTTTAAAGACTGGATAAACCTGCTGCCGGCAAAAGACAGGGAACAACTGGAAAATTTGTACAACCGCAGATTTAACTGCTATGTAAAGCCCCGGTTTAACGGCATATTTCAAACTTTTCCGGGACTGGACAGAAATGCTTTGGGCATTAAAGATCTCTATCCGTCGCAAAAGGATGCAGTCCTTCTGCTCAAGAACCAGGGAGGAGGAATCATAGATCACGAAGTCGGTGGCGGAAAAACACTTATCATGTGCTGCGCCGCCTACGAAATGAAACGTTTGGGATTGGCGAATAAACCGTGCATTATCGGTTTGAAAGCCAATATTGATCAAATTGCGGATACTTTTAAAAAGGCATATCCGGAAGCAAAACTGTTATATGCCACAAAAAATGATTTCACTCCCAAAACAAGACTGGAATTTCTCAATAAAATACAAAACAACAACTGGGACTGTATCATTATGACACATGATCAATTTAAGGCAATCCCGCAGTCACTGGACATTCAGCAGAAAATTATCCGTGACGAGATACGAAAAATAGAAGAAACCATAGTTACACTGGAAGGAGACAATTACAGGGCGCTTGAGAAAGGCTTACTCAAAAGAAAAGAAAATCTGGAAGTCAAGCTTAAGGGAATCATGTATGCCTTGGAACAAAAAAGGGATGATACGGTTGATTTTAAAACCATGGGTATAGACCATCTGTTTGTCGATGAGAGCCATAAATATAAAAACCTTATGTTTCAGACCCGCCATCAGCGCGTTGCAGGATTGGGCAATTCCGACGGCAGTGAACGCGCGATGAATTTGTTGTTTGCGATAAGAACCATTCAGGACAAAACCGAAAACGATTTGGGTGCAACCTTTTTATCCGGAACGACCATCAGTAACTCGCTTACCGAACTGTACAGCATATTCAATTATCTGCGTCCCGGAGCATTGCAGGAGCAGGGAATCTTTTCATTCGACGCCTGGGCAAGCGTTTTCACCATAAAAACAAAAGATTTTGAATTTAACATCACTAACGAACTTGTACAGAAAGAACGCTTTCGACAGTTTGTGAAGGTACCGGAACTGGCCATGTTTTACAGTCAGATAACGGACTATAGAACCGCAGAAGACATCGGTGTAGACCGGCCGGATAAAAATGAACTGCTTGTCACTCTTGAACAGACGGAACAGCAGAAGGACATGTTTTCCCGGCTGAAGGAATTCGCTAAAACTTCGGACGGAACGATCATATACAGGGGTTCCCTGTCGGAAAGCGAAGAAAAGGCAAAGATGCTTATTGCGACCAATACGGCAAAAAAAGCATCACTGGACATGCGATTAATTGCCGGGGAGTTCAAAGACGAACCGGGGAACCGGGTGCATGTCGTGGCCGAAAAAATATTCGAGTATTACAAAAAATACGATGTGCATAAAGGTACACAATTCGTCTTCTCCGATCTCGGCACCTATAAACCGGGATACCAGTTTAATGTATACAGCGACATCAAACAGAAATTGATTGACGGGGGCATTCCTGCGGAAGAAATTCAGTTCATCCAAATGGCCGACACGGAAAATAAAAGAAAGGACCTGTTTGAAAAGATGAATGCCGGTACCGTCCGGATTCTGTTCGGCAGTACGGAAATGCTGGGTACCGGAGTGAATGCACAAAAGAGATGCGTTGCCATTCACCACTTCGACATCCCGTGGACGCCAAAAGATTTGGAACAGCGAAACGGCAGGGGTGTCCGTGCCGGTAATGAAGTGGCAAAACTGCATGCAAATAACAGGGTGGATGTATTGATATATGCTACAAGGGAAACCCTCGACACGTACAAGTTCAATCTTATATCCAACAAGGCGCTCTTTATTTCCCAAATTAAAAACAATAACATCTCCGTTCGCTCTATTGACGAAGGCGGACTGGATGAAAAAACAGGGATGAGCTATGGTGAATATATAGCCGTACTGTCCGGGAACAGTGATCTGATGGAAAAAGCGAGACTGGAAAAACAAATAACTCAATATAAAACGGAAGAAAACATATATCTGAAACAAATACGTGATAGAAACAGTAATATAAGTCTTCTACTGAATGAAAAAAGTAAAAACGAACGGTACATATCACTGTTTAAGAAAGATTTGGAAAGATTCGAAAATTTCCCGAGAAACGCCGGAGGAGAAATAACCGCAAGTGTTACCGTCGGAAATAAACGATACACCGATTATAAACGGATAGGAGAGGAAATCAACAAAATATTGGACAATCCAAATACGGATACAACGAATTACCATAAAATCGGGAGTATCGGAGAATTCAACCTTGTAACAATCGCAAACATGCAAGTCACTCCACAGGGAGTCATTTACCATAACAAACTCTATGTAGAAGGACATTTAAAATATTCATATCAAAACGGGAATGTGGCACGTTCTCCAAAACTGGCCGGTGAATATCCGCTAAAAGCGCTGAATCAAATCGGGGAACTGATAACTGCATATGAAAATAAAAACAAAGAAATAGACTCCAAGGTAAATACGTTAGGAAAAATAGAATACAGGTTTCTCAACAAGGAAAAACTGGAGCAGGCAACAAGCAGGCTGGAAACAGTAACGAACCGTATCAACAGTTCAATTGCTTCCGGTAAAAAAGATGGCTTTAACCTGACGCCTCTGTAGGGGATTCACCCGTCGTATATAAATTGAATTTGACTGTTTCAACAAAAATATGTATCTTTGATTGCTCAAACAGGAAAAATTATGGGAAAAGAAACAGTAAAATTGGAAAGGAATCTCCTGATGGAATATTTCAGCAGGGTGTATGAGTTGTCCAAATCGGGTGAGCAGTTCCCGGTGAATTTGGACGAGGTGTGGCCGCTGGCGTATGAACGTAAGGAACATGCGGTACGCGATTTGCGCAAAATGTGTGTACAAAGTGTTGATTATAGCCTTTTACCCAAATTTGGGGAAAAGGTATTGGGGCATCGCCCTGCGGATGACTACCGTATCTCGATCCCGTGTTTGGAATGGCTAATCGCGCGGAAGGTGCGTGCAGTGTTCGAGGTGTACAGGCGGGTATTCCATCTGGTAACGGACAGGCACGAACAACCGAAGATTTTACGAACACAAACATACAACATGCCTGATTTTATGAAACTCTGCAGCACATTCATCAGGCATGAAGCTGTCGGCGGGACATATTGCGTGGCGGCAATGTTTTCAGATGCGGGAGCGGTACAGTCCGGAACCGTTCTTTATGGAGTTCAATTGCTTCCGGTAAAAAAGATGGCTTTAACCTGACACCTCTGTAGGGGATTCACCCGTCGTATATAAATTGAATTTGACTGTTTCAACAAAAATATGTATCTTTGATTGCACAAACAGGAAAAATTATGGGAAAAGAAACAGTAAAATCGGAAAGGAATCTCCTGATGGAATATTTCAGCAGGGTGTATGAGTTGTCCAAATCGGGTGAGCAGTTTCCAGTTGATCTTGAAATGGTGTGGCCACTGGCGTATAGCAGAAAAGACAAGTGCGTCCGCGCATTGAAAGAGACGGGTATTGAAAACGTTGATTTTCAACCGCTCCCTCGAAATGGGGAACGGTCGAGGAATGGCCGTTTTGCGGGTGAAAACAGGGTAGACTGTCGTATTTCTGTCCCGCGTGAAACGGATGTTGAAAGTATTGATTTTCAAAGATTCCCTCAAAATGGGGAATCTTTGAAACGTTCAAGTTTCGGAGGCGACCAGCGGAGTATTGACTACCGCATCTCGTTACCGTGCCTGGAGTGGCTAATCGCGCGGAAGGTGCGTGCAGTGTTTGAGGTGTACAGGCAGGTATTCCACCTGGTAACGGACAGGCACGAACAACCGAAGATTTTACGAACACAAACATACAACATGCCTGATTTTATGAAACTCTGCAGCACATTCATCAGGCATGAAGCTGTCGACGGGACATATTGCGTGGCGGCAATGTTTTCAGATGCGGGAGCGGTACAGTCGGAACCGTTCTTTATGGACTTCACATTGTGTCTTCCTCCTTCCGCACTGCCCTACACTTCCGGCAGGACGGATGCGGATGAGCCGGCAAGGTTTGTCTGCGCACATACGTATCTGCCCGAGTCTGTGGAACTGTGCAGCGCTTCAATAAGTCGGGAGAAAAGCGACGGGACATATTATGTACCGGTGACGTTTTTACAGGCAGGGCGGAAAAGGGGAAAACCGTTTCGTATGGACTTCACACTGTATCTTTCACTTTCTCGCGGGGGAGCAAGTATAAGTCCGAACAGTCAACGGATTGGAGGCGGTTATGTTGATTCCGGAAACTCGCGCGATTTATCCGCGAGTGTATGTCACCCTGTCTGTTCTTTCGGATGTGTCCGGAGCTTCGAACATGATCAATGAAATTGTTCTTAAACAGTCAATCGAACGATTGCTCAAACAAAGAAATTATAAACATAAAATACAATGTTATATGGAATATGATGAACTGGTACAGAAAAATCAGGATGGAGAAATTGACGATTTGGAATTTCTCATGTCCCAGCCTGAACTTGCAACGCTCTTTATTGAGGAAATGAGAGAAAAGGGATTGCCTTACACAAATGAAAATGCAATGCAGTGGCTGTCCGGTTATGAAAATAACAATCTTTACGAGTGAGCTATGGCAAATCGGTATGTTGGCGGCGAAAAAGCACTGGAACAGTTCGCCGGGCTTATGATTCAAAAAATTGAAAATGTAAGCGATAACTGGAAGCAGCCCTGGTTTTCAAACAGTCAGTCGAAAGGATTACCGCAAAATATATCGGGACGCATATATAACGGCCTTAATTCTTTGATGTTGTATATACAATGTGAACAAAACCGGTATTCCATACCGGTTTTTATGACGTTCAACCAGGCAAAGGAACAGGGAGTACATGTAAAAAAAGGCGAAAAATCTTTTCCGGTGCTTTATTGGGGTTTCTCAATAAAAGGAACAGAACCTGAAACACAGAATAAGAAAATCACTTACGAAGAATACAAACGTCTTTCTCCGGAAGAAAAACAAAAATACAGGATAATACCATTTTTACAAAACTATAATGTATTCAATATAGAGCAGACAACCTATCCGGAGCAGAAACCTGAAGCGTGGCTGTCGCTAAAAGAAAAGTTTACAGCGAATCATGCAAGAGACGACAAAGGCATGCGCGTGTGCGAAGAACTTGATCATGTCGTCAAGTCGCAAACATGGGTATGTCCGATTTATTTAAAGGAAGGCAACAGCGCTTTCCATATACGCGGGAAAGACGATTATATCGTCGTTCCGTTAAAAGCTCAATTTCACAACGGCGAATCCTTCTACTCCACCCTGATACACGAAATGGCGCATTCAACCGGCGAAGAACACCGGCTTAACAGAGAAAAAGGCGGTGCATTTGGAGGCGCAAAATATGCGAAGGAAGAACTGATCGCCGAGATGTGTGCAGCCGTGTGCTGCCGGTCGCTGGCCATCACTTCCGGGATACGTGAAGAAAATGCACAGTATCTCAAGAACTGGCTTGCCGCATTGCGTGAAGAACCGCGTTTCATCCTGTCCGTTCTTTCGGATGTGTCCAGGGCTTCGAACATGATCAATGAAATTGTTCTTAATCAACCAATGGAACAATTCATGGAAGCAGGAGAGAAACACGTTGAACAAACGGAAGCCAAAGACCTGCTTCGCGTATCCGGGGAAACGAACATTGAGCACACAAACCACATATTCAACCGTGAATTGGAATTGTAGAGTAAAGGACTTTTGCCAAAAGGTCATGTTTACAGACTGGGAATGCCAAGTGAAGCGCTATTGTCCAATATGGACAACTTTCCTATAGAAATGGTGAAAAAACACAGTAAATTCTATCATAAGCTTATATCCAAAAGAAAGTGCACCGCATATCGCTAAATGGATTCTTGGTTCCAAACACAAGGATACAGGACATGATATTTTGAAATGGGTAGATAAAGGAAAAACTCTTAGTTGGCTGTCCGCCAATGCATCCTGCGTGCACTCGGGAGGATTGTCAACTAAGAGTGTTGCAAATGTAGTGCAAAATTTTGAAAACCCAAAATATTCCGCGGAAAAAAAATATACCGGCACAGGAACAGAAAAATGATTTTGGAATTACAATATAATCAAATATTGATTCCTTCATATCTCAGGTATTTGTAAAAAGTGGACTTGGAAATACCGACAAGTTCACTTAACCGGGCCATTGAATATTTTTTATCGATCAAATTCTGTTCATATAACAGGCGGGCTTTCCGCGCCGTTTCCTTTGCCTGTTTGCTTAATCCCGGTCTTCTTCCGCCGACGCGACCCAGTTCGCGCGCCGATGACAGACCGGCACAGGTTCGCTCCGAAATGACGTTTCTTTCCATTTCCGAGATGCCGCACATCATGTGAAAGACAAACTTGCCGATCGGGCTTGAAGTATCGAGTGATTCGGTTATGCTTACAAGTGAAATATTATTTTTATCAAACTCAATTTGCAACTGCATCAATTCGCTTGCAATTCGCCCTAACCGGTCTAATTTCCAAATTACAAGTATATCCTCATTTTTAAGATGTTTTAAAAGAGAGGCCAGTACAGGTTTCACGCTGCATCTTCCGCTTATTTTTTCAGTGAGAATTTTATCTACACCATATTTTTGTAGCGCGCTTGTCTGCAGTTCAAGATTTTGATCGCGCGTACTTACTCGTGCATAGCCGTATATCATTCTTTTATCCTGTTCTAATTATAATGACTTTATTTATGTGTATGAATATAATAAGATGAAGACTTCATGTCCTCATTACTTCAAAAGTAAAGAACTGAATTCTTCACTTTTGAAATCTTGCCCGTTTCCCATCAGAATATATATATATATTCCTTATATCCAAGACAACCGATATTGTTTTCAAGGTCATTTCGCTTTATCCACTGTCGCATGACCTTCAGTGAATGAAATGATTTAAAGACAATCCTGTGTATGGGATACGTAATTTCCATTTCCAATCTGCATTCTCTGCTTTCCATCATGCATAATACATTTTTTATGCAAATATAATACATAAACGGGAATGTTACAAGTCCGCGTTATCTATAGGCCCGACTTTTCTTTGTAATCCTCTGTTTTTTATAGTCGCAAATAGTTTGGTAAAAACCGGTCATTCATGAATAATTATTATCTTTGTATCGTATAAATTCAAACTGATGAACAATAATGATTTACATTTGCGTTTCTTCTACCTCTCGAAGAATACCGCGAAGCGCAAATTCTGTTTAATATGATGGAACTCAGCTGGCAGGACAACCATTCGAAGACAAGCAAAACGGAAAACCGTCAAATTAAAGAAATAAATCTTCTTTTTTTCCTGAAGTACAACACCACACCGGAGAATATCACCGTCATGACGTGCTGTTTTGGATAATGTCATGATACCAAAACCATGTTGCGTGGAATATATCCTTCGGATGGCACGTTGTCCTGACCGTTAAACGCCACTCGGATGTCGGACAGCCGGTCATATCCCTGTATCTGCAGTTCCCGGCAGTAGCGGATGTAAAAGAATCTGATTCAGGGACCAGGATATCAGATGCTTTCCCTTTACATCTATCAACGCTTTGGGAAATCCGGCAGTTAAGGAATACAGTCGCCTTCCCTCTCCGGCAGCCATGACTACTGCATATCTGAACATCATTTCCCTGTTTTGTATCATTCCGTTTTGTCGATTACATTTTCTCCGGTCACGGTTTGCGAAACCCATGAACCGAAGAAATAATGTACGGCAAATGCCTTTTCCAATTTTACTTCCATTTCTTCCGTTTCGTGTCCGTCAAGTATCTGCTGTACTTCTTCAAGCGTCAGCGGAGCGACCAGTTCGGGCGGCAGCAGCGTCACATCTTCCGTCCGGGGATATGCGTCGTATATCCGGGTAGTCATGAACGGGCCGGTCGTTTCGATGACGTGCACCGCTTTGTTTCTGCCCTGTGGGATGGAAATGTTTTCCGGGCGGAATACTTCGTCG
>JAIRZF010000051.1 GCA_031267385.1 Dysgonamonadaceae bacterium
CATGAAGTTACATGGAGTTATTAACACGGAGTAACACGGAGTTATTGACACAGAGTGACACAGAGTGACACGGAGGTCACACAGAGTTACACAGAGTTTTTAACACAGAGTTATTAATATGGAGTGATACTGAGTTATTAATAAGTTGTTAATTTTACAAGAGGAAAAGGCTGCCTCACATCATGTTGGGACAGCCTTTTTCCTTTTTTCCTTTTTTCCTTATTTTTTTAAAACTCCGTGTCCTCCGTGAAACAAACTCCGTGTTACTCCGTGTTAATAACTCCCTATTAACTCCCTATAACTCCCTATTAACTCCCTATAACTCCCTATTAACTCCCTATTAACTCCTTATAACTCCCTATACTCCCTATAACTCCTTATTAAAATCCTTTCCTGAACAAAGGGTTTTACCGGTGAGCCGTTATTTTACGGAATTACACGTCATCTTGAATAAATATCACCTGAGTCGCAAAACATCTCCTTCTTCCGGGACATATTCGGAATCTTTTTTATTCATTTTATACAATTTACCAAGCTGTATCCCGTATTTTTGAGAAATACTATGCATCGATTCTCCAATTTGAACCGTATGCTCATAATGAGGTTTATCCGCTTTTTTCTTCTTTTTTTCCAGATACACGATATCACCTTTATACAACGGGAAACCTTCCGGAACTTCATTGTATTTGAGTAAATTCTTCACTTTAAATCCCATATCATAAGCAATGGCTTCAAATGTGTCATTGATATCAGCTTCCACATAGATCAATCCGTGTGTTTTATAGACATTCCTGTCCCGACGCGGCTTTTCGATCTTGGTATTTTTCTTATCTTTTGAAATGGAACTTCCCGCTTTTTTCGAATCATATCTGTACAATTCATAGTCCTCGATCAACTTGATCAATTTATTTGCATAAGCCTTATCCGTGGCATATCCGCAATCCTGTAAGCCTTTTGCCCATGCCTTATAATCCTTTATATTCAAAGTAAATAACCGGGAATACCTGTTCCGAAGTAAAAATTGAGAATGATCTTCGTATGAATCTTCCATTTTTTTATATTTCCTGAAACAATCGTTTGGCCCATCATCTTTTTTATAGACTTTCTCTCCCCTCCAATCGGAATGACACTTGATCCCAAAGTGATTATTAGACTCCTTTGCCAATTGGCTCAAACCCGCTCCGGATTCCAAAATGCCTTGGGCCAGGGTAATACTTGCCGGAATTTTGTATTTATTCATATGAGAAATCGCCAAATTTCCATGCTTTTCAGCATAGTTAACATAGGACGCCAACTTTTTCTGTGAATACAGATTAGTGGAAGACAGAAATAATACCCATATTGTTAAAACAAACGGAAAATGCTTTTTCATACTAAAAGAATCAATTATATTTGTATCATAAATTAAGACCCATGGAACAGATCAATTTAAGTACAAAGATAGTTGTTTGTGTTTATGAAGAACTAAATGAGATAGAAAAAAAACTCATTGATGTTGCAAAAGAGGCCTGTCAAAGGGCTTATGCCATCTACTCTAATTTTCAGGTAGGATCTGCCATCTTGCTGGAAAACAAAGAAATAATTTCCGGAAACAACCAGGAAAATGCCGCTTTTCCATCCGGAATTTGTGCAGAAAGGACTACCCTACTCTATGCAAATTCCCGTTATCCTGATGAAAAACCCGTCATGATGGCTATCGCAGCTCACACCAACGACAGTTTCACAGATCAACCCATCACTCCATGCGGAGCCTGTCGCCAGGTGATACTGGAAGCTGAGAACCGGTATAAAATACCGATTCGTATTCTATTGTACGGGAAAAATCAGGTTTATATTATCGAAAGTATAAAAGATCTGTTGCCTTTATCATTCGGGGAATTACAATTGAATGCATCCGTCTAGCATGTGAATTGTCCGGTCTGTAATAGAGGCCAGCTGTTCATCGTGCGTCACAATCACAAAAGTCTGGTTCAATTCTTTCCTCAGATTGAAGAATAATTGATGTAATTCTTCTCTGTTTTGAGTATCGAGGCTTCCTGACGGCTCATCGGCAAAGATCACATCCGGTTTATTTGCCAGGGCGCGGGCTACGGCAACCCGTTGTTTTTCTCCTCCGGAGAGTTCCGAAGGTTTATGTTCCAAGCGATCTTTCAATCCCATAAAATCAAGGATTTCTTTTGCCCGTTTCTCGGCTGTGGCAAGTTTGGTTTTTCCGATCAGCAACGGGATCATTACGTTTTCCACTGCTGTAAATTCAGGCAATAATTGATGAAACTGAAAAACAAAACCAATATTTTTATTCCGAAAATCGGCAATATCTTTATCTTTCATCTCATTGATATTGTTTTGCTCGTAGAAAACAAGCCCGCTGTCCGGCCTGTCAAGAGTTCCCAGAATTTGCAATAAAGTCGTCTTTCCCGCCCCACTGGGACCTACAATAGAAACAATTTCTCCCCTTTCAATAGAAAGATCGATTCCTTTCAGAACCTGCAATTTTCCAAAACTTTTGGTAATTCCTGTCGCGCTTATCATGTACGTTATACGTTTTACGTTATACGTTTTACGTTTGGCTTACGCACGATAAAACGTAGAACGTACTATTATTATTGTTATTATTATTATTGTCATTGTCATTATTACCGCCTATGACGATAATTATTTCCTCATAATACACCAGTCGTGCGTAAGCCAAAACGTATAACGTAAAACGTATAACGCTACTACCTGGCACGGTAATCGTTTCCCCAGAGCAATTTTTGTCTCAGGGTCTGATAAAAAGTATGATCCAATCGTTTAATCACTCCAATTGTAAAGTCTGCTTTGGAAATGGTCAATTCAGGCAATTCCGACACAGACGGCATAACCACCGAACGTCCGTCAAGGGCTACCAGGAAATTATTGCTCCGGGTTTCCACCTTGAGACTGATATTTGAATCTTCCGGAATTACCAATGGCCTTACATTCAACGAATGAGGCGCAACCGGAGATATGACCAGATTACGAGCCTGGGGAACAATGATCGGGCCATCCACACTCATGGAATAAGCCGTTGATCCGGTGGGAGTTGCGATGAGCAAACCATCAGCCATGTATGTATTCAGAAAATCTCCATCAATAAAAGTATGAATTGTAATCATCGAAGAGGTGTCCCGTTTCAATATTGCAATTTCATTCAAAGCAAAATTTTCGGTGCCGAGAACTGAACTGTCGATATTTAACTGCAACAACGTCCTGTTTTCCACGCAATATTGACCGGAAAAAACTTCATACAAAGTCACTCCTATTTCGTCTTTATTGGTATCGGCTAGAAAACCCAAACGACCGGTATTGATTCCCAAAATCGGAATGTTCTTTCTTCCGATGGCGGCTGCCGTGCGCAGAAAAGTGCCGTCTCCTCCCAGACTCAGGGCCAGATCCAGGTAAAAATCGTCTGTTTCGTTCAACAAACCCTTATGATCGGGCTTATATCCGAATTGTTCAACCAGATAGGTATAAAACCCGTTTTCAATGTAAATTTCCTGGGAAAACCGGCTCAAAAGATCGAAAAAATCCCTGATAATTTCAAGTTTATCCGATTGATAACTACTGCCAAAAACTCCTGTTTTCATAATTTCCGGTTACATTTCAAGGTAATACATCAATTCATCCAATCTTCGCTGCATAACATCATCCGCCAGACCTTCCCTTTGGGAATAGTAAAGAACCCTGTAATTGAAACGTTCCAAACTTCTTAAAACCGGGGACGCATCTTCCAGATCGATACGTACCAATACCGTCAACTTCGACGTTGCCTCTATAGGATAAGATAACAACGAGAGAATTTTTGCATTGTTCGATTCTATCAGGTGCGACAATTGTGATAAATTATAATCGTGAGAGTTTATTTCAATTGCGATTAGCGCCCCATGAGAAGCTGCCTGTGTCGCTTCCGCCATTTTTTCAATCAGAATAGATAAGGTGATCACTCCGATGTAAGTTCCATCTTCGGAAACAACGGGTAAAACAGTCAGATTTTCTTTGCTCATCACCAGTAAAACTTCCGGGACGGGCGCTTTTCCATTCACCAACGGAGCATAAATACTGATATTTTCAATCGGATCATCAACATTTTCCATCAAGAAAATATCTTTTTCCGACAATAAAAAAATGTACTTGCCCTCACTCACAACAGGAAGATGTTTCAACTTATAATCTTCCATTTGCGAGAGTGAAAAACTTCCCGAATCTTCGGGTTTTAACACCGGAACCTGTTTCGTTAAGAAATCTTTGCTCAACATACTGTGAAAATTAACACAATTCTATTATTTTTGTGCCTGAATAATATACTATTCAAGAACAAAATTAGTTAAATATTTATAGAATCGATCATATTTAATAATTTATAATAAAATCATGAGTTTATTACTTTCTATTCAAGACGGAGCGGCACAGATAGCACAAAACATGCCTGATCTCACAGCTTCACCCGAAGTGCAAGAAGTCAAAATGAACATTTTGGAACTGGCGATGAAAGGAGGATTGATCATGATCCCGATCATGCTCCTACTGTTTGTTGCCGTAGCGGTTTTCATAGAAAGGTATCTGGTCATCCGGAAAGCAGGAAAAGAGGATACGACTTTTATGAACAGGATTAAGGACTATATTCACGAAGGAAAAATTGATTCTGCAATCAATTTGTGCAGAAATACCAACACTCCTTACGCCCGTATGATCGAAAAAGGGATTTCCCGTTTGGGACGTCCAATGAATGATATCCTTGTCGCTATCGAAAACGTAGGACAAATCGAGATTGCCAAACTGGAAAAAGGATTTCCCTGGGTAGCCACTACGGCAGGCGGCGCTCCAATGTTGGGATTTCTCGGTACGGTTACCGGTATGGTCCGCGCCTTCTTCGACATGGCAAATGCCGGCGCCAATGTCGACATTACGCTATTGTCTTCCGGCATTTATGAAGCTCTTGTGACTACCGTTGCCGGTCTTATTGTCGGGATTATCGCTCTGTTTGAATACAACTACCTCGTTGCTAAAGTAAACGGCGTAGTGAATAAAATGGAGTCACGATCGATGGAATTTATGGATTTATTGAACGAACCGACGAAATAGTTGTACGTTGTACGTCTTGTCGTGCGTAAGCCCAACATATAACGTATAACGTATAACGTATAACGTAAAAACGTATCACTTATGGCTCTCAAAAGAAAAAGAAAAATATCGGCGGAATTCAGTATGGCTTCCATGACGGACATGATCTTCCTCCTACTCATATTCTTTATGATCACATCGACCGTTGTGATTCCGAATGCGATTAAGGTTGTACTGCCGCAAAGCCGGCAACAAACATCGGCGAAACCGCTTACCCGAGTAACGATAGATCAGGATTTAAATTATTATGTCGCTTTTGGAAAGGACAGGGAACGTCCGGTTTCATTTGAAGAAATAACACCTTTTCTTCAGGATTGTTACAATAAAGAACCTGAGATGTATGTTGCACTCTATGCAGACGAAAGTATTCCCTACAAGGAAGTGGTGAGGGTATTGGATATTGCCAATCGGAATGATTTCAAAATGATCCTGGTTACACGTCCGAAATGAAATATACAAAGGAAAAAATATATGGGTACATCGGTTCCGCCGTTTTTTGCCTGTTGATCCTGCTCCTGCTCTACTTTACAGTATTGCATACAGAGGCGCAAACAGGCGAAGAAGGAGTGTTGGTCAACTTCGGAAATGTTGATCTGGCCTCAGGAAGCTTTGAACCCCGGTATCAGGGAGAAAACAGGGAAGTTCTTCCTCAGGAAGAAACGGCTCCTCCCGTTCAACAATCCCATCAACCGGAAACAGCGCCTCCTGTAATCACGCAAAACAACGAAGAATCTGTTGCTATCGAAGCCTCGAAAAAGAAAGAAGAAGAAAGAAAACAACGAGAAATTGCAGAAGCGGAACAAAGACGTATTGCAGAAGCACGCAAGAAAGCAGAGGACGAACAAAAAAGGCGGGAAGCTATTAACAGTCAGGTCTCCGGGGCTTTTGGAACAGGTACTTCCAATCAGTCGAACCAGGGAACAGGAAGTTCCGGAAGCGGGAATCAGGGAAGTACACAGGGAAATTCCGATACCGGAGTTTATACCGGTACAGGCGGTTATGGAGAATTTGCCCTCAATGGACGCTCGTTGGGTACAGGCGGTTTACCAAGACCCAGTTATTCCGTTCAGGAAGAAGGGAAAATTGTGATCAACATTACGGTAGATCCTAAAGGAAATGTAATCCTGGCCGAAATAGGACGAGGTACCAACATTGATAATGATACCATGAGAAGATCAGCCCTGGAAGCTGCAAGAAAAGCTAAATTCAATTCGATTTCAGGCAGTAATAATCAGTCGGGGACTATCACGTACAGGTATAGCCTGAAGTAGTTATACGTTTTACGTTATACGTTTTACGTTATACGTTGGCTTACGCACGACAAAACGCATAATAAATGTAAAACGTATAATGATAACGAACGTAAAACAAACGTAAAACGTATAACGTATAACGTAAAACTTATAATATGGAAGTATTTGTTTTTTTGGCTAACGGTTTTGAGGAAACCGAAGCTATTGCGACCATTGATATTCTTCGTCGCGGAGATTTGAGAGTAAACACGGTATCCATTACCGGTAACAAGCTGGTAACAGGCGCCCACGGTATTTCTGTAATTGCAGACGGAACTTTTGATGAAGCCGATTTTTCAAACGGATCTATGTTGGTGCTCCCCGGAGGAATGCCCGGTGCAAGTAATCTGAATGCTCACGAAGGATTGAAAAATCTCTTGTCGTTTTATTATGAAGCAGGGAAAAATGTAGCAGCTATCTGCGCCGCACCTTTGGTACTTGGAGGACTTGGCATTTTGAAAGGGAAAAAGGCAAGCTGTTATCCCGGTTTTGAGTCTCAATTGACCGGTGCAACAACCACAGGAAACCCGGTAGAAAAAGACGGTACGGTAATTACAGGAAAAGGCCCCGGATATGTAGCGGATTTCGCCTTGGCTCTCGTTGCCGAATTACAGGGGAAAGCTAAAGCCAATGAAGTTGCGGCTGGGTTCAGGCCGTGAGAAGACCGGAAGACGTGTAAGACATGTAAGACCGCAAGACAATGCCTTACGGTCTTACAATCTTACAATCTTACAATCTTACAATCTTACGGTCTTACGATCTTCAGATGGTATGTATGTGTTTGCAGATATTTATTCTCTTACTTGGCGTCAGCGTAGCTTTTCTTTACTAACGGACAGACTAATAAATAGTCCAGACTACGTTTTATGCTTTCAATCGGAGTAAAATTGTATTTTTCAACTTCAACTACAAGATATTTTACACCCGATTTATCAATGTTATTGAAGATTGCATCAAACCCAACCATTCCGCTTTGACCAAGTTCTTTGTTGTCTTTAATGTGTAGTACTTCAAAACGGCCCGGATATTTTCCGAAATAATCAACCGGTGATTCTCCTCCCCTAACTACCCAATAGACATCCATTTGGAAGAAAACGAAATTAGGATTTGTATTTTTAAGCATATAATCATACATGGAAATTTTTTGAGGTTTTTCTTCACCTTCGACTTTCAAATCATACTTCTTCTCAAGTTCATATGCATGGTTATGATAACCGAATTTCATGCCCTGAGCCAGGCATTTTTCTCCGATCCTATTATAATAATCGCAATATACTTTCAATCCTTCTAAAGTTTCGGGAGTCGGCATCGACGGAGTTACAATATATTTCATTCCCGCAGCTTTATGAGCGGCGATACACTGATCCCACCAGGCCCATACATCGTCCCACTTGATTTTTTCCGGATCCGTCGATTCCAACGATTTGCCGGTATGAGAAGAAAGAACACTCATTCCCGCATCTTCAATTGCTTTTTTGAATTCTTCGGGAGTCATTCCATAAAATTTACCACCGCCATAGTTGGCAGCTTCAATAGTAGTATATCCTAACTCTCCGACAGCCTTAATTGTTGCCGGGAAACCTGAGAAATCACCTTGAATATCACCTCTCACTGAATAGAGTTGAATTCCAATGTCTTTTTTCTCAACTTTAGAGATGTTGTCTGATGGTTGAAAAGAACACATCATTGCCGCGACGAACAATAAGCAAAGTAGTTTTAATGTTTTCATGTGATAAAATTAATTGTTAGCACGTTCACTGATTTGAGATACAATAATTTACAAAGATACAATTTTTTTAATAATTCAATGAATTTATTTGATTTTGTGAAATTTTTTGTGAGAAATTCAACCAATTTTATATTTCTTTTAACAAATTATCGGCCAGGCTACTGGCTCCTATCCTGAAATATTCAGGAGTCAGCCATTCTTTTCCAAGGACTTCTTTTACAATCGTATAATATTTCAGGGCGTCTTCCGTCGTACGGATTCCTCCTGAAACTTTTAACCCGACTTTACGGTTATGAAGCGCGTGGTACTCCTTTATTGCCTCGCACATCATATATGCAGCTTCGGGAGACGCTCCGGGATATCCTTTTCCTGTCGAAGTTTTAATAAAGTCGGCGCCCGAATACATCGATAAAATCGATGCTTTTTTAATATTTGAAGCCGTTTTCAAAAGTCCTGTTTCAAGAATCACTTTCAAATGCGCCTCGCGACAAGCTTCTTTTAATTCTTCTATTTCAACACAAACTTCTTCAATATCATCATCGAAAAAATTCCCTGTATTCAATACAATATCAATCTCGTCAGCTCCGTCTGCAACAGCCAGAGAAACTTCTGCGACTTTGACTTCAATGAATGTTTGTGAAGAAGGAAAACCTGCGGCAACGGCAGCAATTTTGACGTTATCTGCTGTCAAAGCTTCCTTCACGGTACCAGCAAAATTCGGGAATACACAGATCGCGGCAACATTATCGACGTCGGATCGCGAACCGTCAAAAGCATTTACCTGTTCTACAAACTTCCAGATACTTTCTTTAGAATCTTCCGTATTCAGGGAAGTCAGATCGATACAGGAATATAAAAACTTCAATACCTCAGGAGACCTGTTATTATCGACATTTTTAACGATCAAATCGGTGACTTTCCGACTTACAACATCATCTTTTAAGCTCAGGTTGAACTTATTCAATACATCTTGATACTTACTCATAATTCTTTATTGTTTTTTAATTTCTCATTATTTTTATGTCTGTCAAAATCCCGGATTGTTTTCTTTTCCATATTTTTTTGAAAAGCATCAGTCAAATCAACGCCTGTTTGATTAGCCAAACAAATCAGTACCCACAAAATATCAGCCATTTCATCGGCAAGATTTTTATCCAGATCCGATTTTTTAAATGACTGTTCTCCATATGTCCTGGCGATTATGCGGGCTAATTCACCAACCTCCTCCGTTAAAAGAACCATATTTGTCAATTCGCCGAAATACCTGACTCCAACTGTTTGGATCCATTTATCTACTTGATTTTGAGCTTCTTGAATAGTCATCATTCTTTATTTTTAGAATCAATAATAATAGTTACAGGCCCGTCGTTCAACAATTCAACTTTCATATCAGCGCCAAATTCTCCGGTTTGAACCGGTTTTCCGAGTAAACTTTGTAATTCCTGACAGAATTTTTCATACATAGGAATGGCAAAATCGGGTTTGGAGGCTTTTATGTATGAAGGACGATTCCCTTTTTTAGTAGAAGCCTGCAAAGTAAACTGACTCACGCAAAGTATTTCGCCAGATGTATCTAAGACCGAACGGTTCATGATGCCGTTTTCATCATTAAAAATCCGCAAATTGACTATTTTTTTGCCCAAAAAATCAATATCTTCCCGGCTATCAGCATCCTCAATTCCAACAAGAACTAAAATACCTTCAGAAATCATAGATTTTAATTTTCCGTCAATCGTCACAGACGCTTTTGTAACTCTCTGCAATACAACTTTCATGAATCGTTGAGACCTTTAATTAATAATTCCGTCCGGTATTTACCAATGATCTTGACAAGATCTTCTTTTGGCGCTTCTTGTATTTTTTTGACGCTTTTATACTTTTTGAGTAATTTTTCTTTCGCCACATCACCAATTCCCTTTATCCGATCCAACCCTGAAGCAATCTGCTGTATACTTCGTTTCTGACGATGGAAAGCAATCCCAAACCGGTGAGCTTCATCCCGCAATTGTTGGATCAGTTTCAAACTTTCCGAATTTTTATCCAGATACAACGGAACCGGATCGTTGGGAAAATATATTTCTTCCAAACGCTTTGCAATCCCGATAATTGGAATTTTTCCGTACAATTCCAAATCGGTAAGAGCATCCGTCGCTGCTCGCAATTGCCCTTTCCCACCGTCGATCACAACCAGTTGAGGGAAATTTTCGCCTTCGTACAACAGTCTCCTATAGCGACGGGAAACGGTTTCGTACATCGAAGAGAAGTCGTCCGGGCCAACAACCGTTTTGATATTATAATGTCTGTACTCTCTCTTTGAAGGTCTTCCTTTTTTGAAAACGACGCAGGCGGAAACCGGATTTGTACCTTGAATATTTGAGTTATCAAAACATTCAATATGCATTGGAAGTTCCGTCAGGCGCAAATCTGTCTGAAGTGTTTTAAGAATCCGTGATCCCCGTTGTTCAGGATTTAATTTCTCAAACTGCTTTATTTGATCCAGTTTATATTGCCGCACATTTTTCAACGACAATTCCAGGAGTTTCTTTTTTTCACCACGTTGAGGAACCACAAATTCCACGCCGCTAAGATCTATTTCCGGTGAAAACGGAACAATTATCTCTTTTGCATCACTTTTAAAACGAGTTCTAAGCTCAGCAATTCCCAGACCAAGTATTTCTTCTTTCGGCTCGTCCATACGCACTTTATACTCAATCGTATATCCTTGAACAATGGATCCGGAAATTATGTGAAGATAATTGATATAAACCGATTGTTCTCCTTGTTCAAAAGAAAACACATCCACATTATCTAATTTCGGACTAACAACTATTGATTTTGACCTGTAATGTTCCAGTAATTCATATTTTTCCTTCAATTTCTGAGCTTCTTCAAATCTCAATTCTTCCGATAGTTGAAGCATTTCATTGTACAATTTCCGGCTAATTTTAGTGAGATCTCCATCTAAAACTTCGCGGACGATCTGAATGTTTTTATTGTATTCGCTTTCCGACTGCAAACCTTCGCAAGGGCCAAGACAATTTTTTATGTGGTATTGTAAACAAACTTTAAATTTTTTCTGCTTGACATTCTCCTTTGTCAAAGGATAACTACAAGTTCGTATCGGATATAAATTGGTGATCAATTTCAGGACAGTCTTCATCATATAGACAGAGGGATAGGGGCCGTAATAAACAGACTTATCTTTAACGACTGTCCGGGTTTGAAAAACACGAGGAAATCGCTCGTTTTTCACAACGATCCAGGGATACGTTTTATCGTCTTTCAACATAATATTGTAACGAGGCTGATGCTCCTTAATCATACTATTTTCAAGCAACAAGGCATCTTCTTCGGACTCTACGATAATATATTGAATGTTTCTTATTTTATCAACAAGAATTCGGGTTTTAGTATCCTCCAGTGTTTTATTAAAATAAGAGGAAATCCGTTTTTTCAGATTCTTAGCTTTTCCCACATAAATAATCGTTTCATTTTCATCCAGATACAAGTAACAGCCAGGACTTTCCGGGATAACGGATAGCATCGTGGGAACATCAATCGTATTTCTTCCTGTAGGATTCATTTATTTTATTTACAATAAAAATTAATTAGATATCATACTTAATTACAGAATCTACCCGGATGTTTTTATCAAATTCCAAACGGCCATTCAAATCTTCCAACTCCACAATAAAGTTCACAATGATTTTTCGCGGATTAAAATTCCGCACCAGCTTACATGCCGCCAACATAGTTCCACCTGTCGCCAACAAATCATCATGAAGCAAAACAACATCATTTTCAGTCAAAGCATCTTTGTGAATTTGAATTGTATCAAGCCCATATTCTTTCCCGTAAGATTCTTCATAAACAGCCGAAGGCAGTTTCCCCGGCTTGCGAATTGGAATAAATCCCGCATGAAGCCGGGTTGCCAAGATCGGCCCCATAATAAAACCACGAGACTCAATCCCTACAACTTTGGTAATTCCGGAATTTTTATACATTTCATACAAAACATCCGACAATTCAGCAAGACATTCCGCATCTTTGAACAAAGTTGTCACATCTTTAAACTGAATTCCTTGCACCGGAAAATCCGGAATGTTCCGAATCGAACCTTTAATCTTTTCAATATTCATATTCTTTTTAAAACGAAGCAAACTCTCCGAAAGCTTTTATATTTATTTTAAAATTCCAAAAGCATAAAATGTTCCACGTGGAACAAAAAAAATCACCGACCCAAAAGCACCAACAAAACATTAATATCACTAGGAGAAATTCCAGGGATTCGACTCGCCTGGGCAATTGTCTCCGGATCAACCCGACTTAGTTTTTGTTTCGCCTCCGTCGACAAAGACTGAATGACATTATAATCGAACTTGCCTTTTATCTTCACATTTTCCAATCTATTGATTTTCTCTGCAATGATTTTTTCCCGGGCGATATAACCCTCGTATTTCATCAGAATTTCAGCAGCCTCAATAATTTCCTCTTTACGATCTCCCGAAATCAAATCCAATTGAACTTTAAATGCCGGGATTAAATCCGACACCTTTTCAATATCTAACTGTGGACGCAAAATCAAATCAATCAATTTCACTCCGTACCGCAAAGGAGTCGTCCCGAATTTTTCCAGGCCGGAATTAACATATTCTGCTTTGACGGAATAATTCCGGGCAAAATCAATAAGATTATTTATTTGCAACTTTTTATCCGACATCAATTGAAAGCGATTTTCTTTGGCCAATCCCAAATCATAACTTTTTTCAGTCAAACGCATATCAGCATCATCCTGACGTAAAAGTATACGATATTCAGCGCGGGAAGTAAACATGCGATAAGGTTCGTCAACGCCTTTAGTAACCAAATCATCAATTAGAACTCCGATATAAGCTTCATCACGCCCAAGAACAAAATCAAAACCGCCGTGAGTCTGAATGTGCGCATTGATCCCGGCAATCAAACCCTGAGCGCCGGCTTCTTCATATCCGGTGGTGCCATTGATCTGACCGGCAAAAAACAAATTCTTTATTTTCTTCGTTTCAAGAGTGTGTTTTAATTGCGTCGGCTGAAAGAAATCATACTCAATGGCATAACCCGGACGATATATCTGAATATTTCGGAATGCCGGTATCCTTTTCAAAGCATCAACTTGAACACGAAGTGGAAGGGAGGAGGAAAATCCATTCAAATAATATTCCTGCGTACTTTCGCCTTCAGGTTCCAAAAACAATTGATGTTGTGTTTTGTCCGAAAACGTCACAATTTTCGTTTCAATACTTGGACAATATCGAGGGCCAATGCTCTGAATCTGCCCGTTATAAAGAGGAGAATCGTCCAGATTATTACGCAAGACGTCATGACATTCTTCATTCGTATAGAGTGTCCGGCAACTTAGCTGCTTCAAAGGCCGTGGCTGAAAATTCAAATACGAAAATTTATGAAAATCGTTTTCGCCTTTTTGTTCCTCAGTCAAAGAAAAATCAACGCTCCGGCCATCAATCCGCACAGGAGTCCCCGTCTTCATGCGATCGGTTGTAAATCCCAATTCAACCAATTGCTCCGTCACTCCATATGAAGCAGGTTCGGAAATACGTCCGCCACTAATCTGGGTGCGACCAATATGCAATAAACCGTTTAAAAACGTCCCAACAGTAAGCACCACCGATTTTGCATAAAACTCCACATCCATCGTGGTACGGACTCCTCTGATTTCTCCATTATCAATAATCAAACCATTAACGGTATCCTGCCAGATAAACAAATCGGGGATACCATCAAGAGTCTCTCTCCATTTATCAATAAATTTTGCCCTGTCGCTTTGTGCACGCGGACTCCACATAGCCGGACCTTTCGAGCGGTTTAAGATACGGAACTGAATCGCTGTCATATCCGTAACAATTCCCATCTGTCCTCCTAAAGCATCAATTTCGCGTACAATCTGCCCCTTTGCAATCCCGCCGACTGCCGGATTACAACTCATCTGGGCTATTTTATTCATATCCATTGTTATCAGCAGGGTTTGCGAACCCAAATTAGCAGCTGCTGCAGCGGCGTCACACCCTGCATGTCCTGCTCCGACAACAATAACATCATAATTAAATTTCATAAAAAAAATTGCTATAAAAATTATAGCTTTGCCAACGATAATAAATCCAAAGCTTTATCCTCTGCCGCTCTCATCAACTTTTCATCTTCCGACGATTTATCTTTGAATCCGCATAAATGAAGAATCCCATGGATTATCACACGATGCAATTCTTCGTCGTATGTTGTATTGTATTTTTCAGAATTACTTTTAACGGTATCCAGGGAAATAAAAATATCTCCGGAAACAACATTCCCTTCGGAATAATCGAAAGTAATAATATCCGTATAATAATCGTGTTGAAGATACTGTTTGTTAACTTCCAGTATTTTTTCATCAGAACAGAAAATATAAGCAATACCTCCCGGTTTTTTCTGATAAACAGTCAATACTGATTTAACCCAATTCGTTGTATCCCTACGTTTTATCTCAGGAAATTTAACGCCATCCAATTGATAAATAATCGCCATATGTGAATTTTTCCAAATTTTCAATACAAAACTGAAAAGCAAAGGTACAATTATTTTTTTATTGAGATTTAGAGAAACATCTCAATTTTTTTTCAGAAATTTGTAAAGTCTGTATAAAACGAAAAAAGATTGCTTATGCCACAAGAAATAGAACGAAAATTTTTAGTGAAAGATTTTTCTTTCAAACCTCTCGCAGAAAAAAACATGCGGATAATCCAGGGATATTTATCTTCTGTTCCCGAACGTAATGTGCGTGTCCGTATCCACGGGAATAAAGGATGCATCACGGTTAAAGGAGCGACGAACGACTCAGGAACTACCCGCTATGAATGGGAAAAAGAAATACCCATCCATGATGCCGAAGAGCTATTGAAAATTTGTGAACCGGGAATAATCGAAAAAACCAGATATTTAGTAAAAATCGGTAATGCTACATACGAAGTCGATGAGTTTCACGGAGATAACGAAGGATTGATTATAGCAGAGATCGAACTTCCATCAGAAAATGCGACTTTTAACCGGGCGTCATTTTTAGACCTGGAGGTGACCGGAGAACTAAAATATTACAACTCCATGTTGACGAAAAAACCGTACAAAAAATGGCAATAATATCAACGATCATTATCTTTGTATCATGATAGAAGATTACGTAAAAATACACGACCAATTCTCTCTGGAATTCAAAATTGGTTTCACAGCTCAAAAAAATCAGGAAAAAAACGATTTTTCAATGAATATGTGGATATATATACCAAACTCATTGGACATAAACCGTTATACATATCCAAAATCTGATTTTTACCGGGATGTAAAGTCCAACATACGCCTGATCACCCCGATTTTTTTATTGCGTGATATCGCAAATCCGGAAGAATTACCATTCCGGTTGTTACAAGAGTCTTTCGTTAAAGTGGCAAGTAATCCGACTAAAACCAATCTGATGGACTATGAGAGCCATATCAAGATGTTTCAATCAATCGTGAAAAGTTCATTACGAAATGAAATGATACATACACAAAAATCTTATTCAGAGGAAGATAAGATGTTTTTGATCTCATCATACGTGAGGAACTGTAAAAGTATAGCCAAACAATACAGATCACTCCGGCAGATCATTAATGTCCCCACAATTGAAAAAAGTACTTTTGAATACTTCCTTTTTGGCGATGAGTTTATGAGTAATCTGATGGAATTAAATACATTCAAAATCCTGAAAGACCTGGATTTTAAAGATAAAGGGGTGTACGAAAAGGGAAAAAAGGAACTTTTAGACCTGATCAATTACGAAATACAATACAAACGGGAAAAAGGATATGCACTCATCGATAAAAACAGCAACAATAAAAATAAGGATGTTGTTTTCCGCTTTGGCGCATTAAAAAAATACGTTGAGAGCCAATTATTCCTGCAAGTCAGAAAACGGGAAGACGGAGCCGGAGTTAAACAGTTTTATTATAGCGTAGCGGCAGGGATATCCATGATCTTTGCTACAATCATCGCTTTTGTGTTCCAGAGTAAATATGGAAATTTCACTTTACCTCTTTTCATTGCTCTGGTAGTCGGATACATGCTCAAAGACCGGATCAAGGAGCTTTCCCGTATCTATTTTTCACACAAATTGACCAGCAAATATTTTGACAATAAGGTCGACATAAAAATAAATGAGAACGATATTGTTGGCATATACAGGGAAAGCCAGACTTTTGTGAGTGAAAATAAAATCCCCCGCGAAGTGAATCAATTGCGCAACCGTTCGGCAATCCTGGAAGCTGAAAACAGGGTCAACGATGAAAAAATCATTCTGTATCGCATCCGGATGTCATTGGACAGTAAGATCATCAACACATCGAACCGCTATCCCATATCCGGTGTAAACGACATCATCCGGTTCAATATATCACAGTTCATCCATAAAATGGATAACGCGGAAGTTCCTGTTTATGTTACGGACGAAGAACGTGATTACAAAATTATTCCGGGAGAAAAAGTATATTACCTGAACTTTATTCTTCGCTTTCAGTACGCGGATCAAGTGGAATATAAACGCTACCGTGTCATGTTCAACAGGAATGGCGTCAAAGAGATCGAACGGATTTGAAGATCAGGATCCGAAAAATAAATAGCAGACAAAAATAGCCGTAACCACTCCGAAAAAGTCTGCAAGCAATGCGCCGGTAACGGTATAACGTGTATTTTTGACATTCACGGCGCCATAATATACGGCTACAACATAAAACGTTGTGTCGGAAGAGCTCTGAAATATACATGACAACCGCCCTATAAATGAATCGACCCCATACGTTTGCATTGCATCCAGCATCATTCCACGGGCAGCATTACCACTTAGAGACCTCATAACCGCAGTTGGAAGTGCAGGAACAAAACCGGTATCCAATCCACACAAAGCAGCCAGTGAAGATATTCCTTCAATCAAAAAATCCAAGGCTCCGGAAGTGCGGAAAAGAGCAATTCCGACTAACATCGCCACTAAATAAGGAATAATCATCACAGCAGTCTTAAAACCACCTTTAGCGCCCTCAATAAAGGCGTTATACACATTGACCTTTTTCCTGATTCCAGCTACAATAAACGAAACGATAATACACAACAACAAAGAATTGGCAGCCAATCCGGAATAGGAGGAAACCTGCTCCTGGGGCAAAGCGTGGAATAACCAGACAATCAAGGCAATAAAAGCGATCAATCCTCCGAAAACACTCAACAAAACTTTATCACATAAATTTATTTTTTGCCTGATACATACATAGATAGCTCCAACCAAAGTAGCGATAGTAGTCGCAATCATCAAAGGAATAAAAACATCGGAAGGATTAGCAGCGCCCATCTGCGCCCGGTAAACCATAAGTGTTACCGGGATAAGAATCAAACCGGAAGCATTGAGAACCAGAAACATAATCATTGGATTGGACGCCGTATCCTTATTTTTGTTCAATTCCTGCATTTCATTCATCGCTTTCAATCCCAGAGGAGTCGCCGCATTATCAAGATTCAGCATATTGGCGGCAATATTCATCATTATCGATCCCGTTGCCGGATGCCCTTTGGGAATTTCCGGAAATAAACGACTGAAAACAGGATACCCTACACGCGAAAGGAAATTAACCAGGCCACCTTCTTCTCCAATCTTCATGAAACCAAGCCAAAGCGACAGCACTCCCGTCAAACCGAGAGAAATTTCAAACGCATTTTTTGCCGAAGAGAACGAAGCATTCATCATCTCGGTGAAGACATTCAAATCGCCATAAAAAATGACTTTAAATAGTCCGACGACAAAAGCTATCAGAAAAAAACCGATCCAGATATAATTTAAAACCATAATAATTGACGATATGATGCAAATGTACGCCAATATTTTAAATAAACATATATTTTCAGTTGAAAGAAAGAAAATTGGAAAGTCTAAAAACGAAATAAAGAACATATTAAATAGAGTTGCGAAATCTTAAAATTTCTGTAATAATTCTTTAACAACATTCATATTGCTTTGTAGACATTTAAAAGAATAATATTAATAATTAATTGTTAGGTAATGAAAAGGAAAAATCTAATTTTGCTGCTTTTTTTATGCATCAGTACAGTGATGGGTGCACAAACCGCATCACCGGAAATAAAGGGAGTAATCACATCGGATAAAGAAACACTAATTGGAGCCCTTGTGCGGATTACAGACGAAAGTACAGGGACTTCGGAAGGAACAGTTACAAATGAAAATGGAGAATATGTGGTGAAAAACATAAAACCAAATAATCCTTATACAATACAGGTTATATACGTAGGTTGCACGGAATTTGCAAAGAGAAATATACTTGTCAATGACAACGAATCATACATACTGAATGTTGACCTGAAAAGTTCAGCCGAACTCGGCGAAGTGGTAGTAACAGCTCTGGGCATAAAGAAAGAAGTAAGGCGCTTGGGTTACTCGGTACAAGAGGTGAAAGGAACAGATGTAAACAAGGTCAGGGATTTGAACCCTGTAAATGCTTTGGCAGGAAAAATTGCCGGACTTTCCATCGGGGCAAGTACAGAATTGATGGGGCGTCCCGAAATTGTGCTCCGTGGAAGTAAAGATCTTCTATTTGTAGTAGACGGCGTGCCCATCAATTCGGATACATGGAACCTTAGTCCCGACGATATAGAGAGTTATTCTGTCCTGAAAGGGCCAAATGCCGCAGCGCTCTATGGTTCAAGAGGAATTAACGGGGCTGTTGTGATCACTACAAAAAAAGGTCTGAGACCCGGAGGAGAGTCAATAGGAAAAGACTGGATAATAGAAATAAATAGTACAACCCAATTGGACGGAAATTTTGTTACATTGCCCGAAAGTCAATATGAATACGGACGTGGAACAGGATTCCGTTATAACTACGGAGATGTTTTGTACGACAATACACAACGCCTGCCCGAATGGGGGCCGCGCTTCGAAGGACAGTTGATAAAGCAGTATGACAGCCCCTGGGATCCGATAACGAAGACGCGTACAGCAACTCCCTGGCTGGCAAGAGGCAAAGATAATTTCGAGAATTTTACCAGAACAGGAGTTACCACAACCAACAATATAGCGTTCGCACAGGCCGGAGCGAATCATTCGATACGTACATCATATACACATACATATCAGAAAGGTATTTTCCCGAATACCAAATTCAATGGTGATAACTTTAATCTGGGGGCGACATTCAAAGCTTCCGATAAGCTTGAGATAGATGGAAACCTGAATGTAAGCGTACAATACACGCCCAATATACCGGATGTAAATTATGGGCCTAACAGCTATACATACATGTTCAAAGTGTACGGATCGGCTGATTACGACATCAGAGACCTCGAAGACATCTACAAAGGGCCTCAGGGAGTACAGGATCTGGTACAGTACGCTCCCGAATACGGACGGCTGAACAGCGCCTGGTTTATGGCCAAAGAATGGCTCAGGTCGCACGATAAAACAGACGTCTACGGACATGTACGCTTAAAATATGAAGTGAACAAAGACCTGAACATAAGCCTCCGCTCGCAATTGACAACATGGGATCAGCTGCGTACGGAGAAAGTTCCGCCATCCATCAACCTCAACGATTATGTGCCGTGGTACTATTTCGGCTGGTACGGAGACTACCGGGAAGATAAACGAAAAATGATAGAAAACAATTCGGACTTTACACTGAACTACAACAAACAATTCGGGGATTTTTCTTTTAGCGCCCTGGCCGGAGGTAGCCTGCGCCTATTCAAATATAACTCCACATGGGGTACTACAAAGGCTCTGGTCATTCCCAAACTATACAGTTTTTCCAATTCGCAGAATCCTGTTCTTAACTATAATTTCCAGTCCAGGATGCAGGTATACAGCGGATATTATTCATTCGACCTCGGATACAAAAATTATTTCAACCTGAATAACACCGGACGTGTAGATAATTTGTCCTCGTTGCCAAGTGGTTCTAATACATTCTTTTACCCGTCGGTATCTTTAAGCTCTATCCTCAATGAATACATAGACATACCCAAAGCCATAAATATGTTGAAACTGAGAGCTTCGTACGCTATGGTAAAGGGCGGATTGACGTCGCCTACCATCGGTTCGGCATTTTCCGCCATCACGGGTAAATCGCTCAACACCGGGCTACTGGGCTACGGCAACGAATTACAAACAACTTACGACGGCCCGACCTACGCCAATCAGAATGTGTATACAATATTCAGCTATTACGACGGATTGCCATCGGTCGATTATTCGGAAACAATCGCCAACGCTTCGCTGGAGCCATACAGCAGAAAGTCCTTTGAAGCAGGATTCGATCTCCGCATGTTCAACAGCCGTGTGAGTTTAGATGCTACATACTTCCGAACGATAAACGGCCCCCAGATCTACAACCTGAATGTAGCCCCGTCTACCGGCTATAAATACAGAGCAATTAACGGAATAACAACTATGAACCAGGGGGTTGAGTTTACTCTTACGGGAACTCTATTGAAAGATCCGAACGGACTGAACTGGAACATGTCGGCAAATTGGAGTACATACCGCGAAACATTGGAAAAAATATACGGAGATGAAGAAGTATTGCACCTCAACGAGCATAATTATAAAAAAGGCGATCGCCTGGATGCATACTACGGACGCAGGCTGGTTCGTGACAGAGAGGGAAACATCGTCCACAACGGAGGGCTTATCTATCAGGCTCCGACAGGCGAAACTCAAAACGGATTTTTGGGTAATCTGAATCCGGATTTTTCTTTCGGTATTACCAATACGTTTTCGTACAAAAACTTTGCATTAAGCTTCCAGATAGACGGACGTATAGGCGGGAAGATCTACGACTTTACTTATGCTCAGGCTATGAACGGCGGAACTGCATTAGAAACCATAGAAGGGGGATTTGGTGAAAACCGGTATAAAGAGTGGGTATCGCTTCGGGACAATGGTTCGGTTACGCCGGGCTATATCGGCGAAGGTGTGAAAATAGTATCCGGTACGCCTAAGTTCGAAAACGGGCAAATCGTAAATTACGACGAGCTGAGCTTTGCCAAGAATGATGTAGCTACCACGGTACAGAGCTATATAACAGGGAGTAATGGATTGTATGGAAATAACGAATACTTCATGGTAGACCGTTCGTTTGTCAAATTGAGGGAATTGAGTTTTAGCTACACCATGCCTCAAAGCATGTTCAACGGATTCTTCCGTTCAGCAACAGTGTCATTAGTCGGACGTAACCTGCTCTACTTTGCAAAACGCAAAGACATGGATATGGATAGTTATCCATCAGGATTCAACTCTTCAGACCGCAGTGCAAACGGCGCTCCGGGAAATGTAGGCCTGCAAAGTGCGACTACCCGACGTTATGGCATCAATATCAATTTAAGTTTTTAAACGAATAAAAAACAGGAAAAATGAATTATAAAAACAGTTTATCAAAAATACTTCTGACAATTTTAACAGTAGTAATATCATTTACAAGTTGTTTCGACGGAGATTTATACCAAAATCCCAATGCCTCGGAACGGGCGACCCCTTCGGCTGTATTGAACCACCTAACAGCCAATATGGTACTCGATGACGAAATGCCTTACGGAGCTGCGCATCGTACAAACCAATATTATGTAAGCAATTACTCTTACTACTGGGGTAGTAACTACTACAACTGGACAAGCACGGTAGAACGCTACGAAATTTTAAGATATGCCGTAAAACTCGACGAGGAAGCGCAGCGGCAATACGACGAAGAACTGAATATATATCAGGCATTAAGCAAATTTTACAAAGCTTATTCGGCAATTTGGTTTTCGCAAAGAGTCGGAGACATCCCATTCAAAGAAGCGGGCGATCCTATGAACCTGACGCCTAAGTTCGACACGCAGCAGGAAGTATATGCCGAGGCTTTGACACTATTGAAAGAAGCAAATACCGTAATGCAAACTTTGATTACCCAATCGTCGGCATACAGCGTTTCGGGCAATGCTGTTTTGGATCAAAGCGGAGATATATTCGGACTCACCAACCTGCAATGGCAAAAAGTTATAAATTCGTATCGTCTGCGTATCCTTATCAGTTTGAGTCGCAGAGCGGAAGATACCCCCAATCTGGCAGTAAAGGAAGCGTTCAGGGAAATATTGAATAATCCTTCGCAAAATCCAATAATGGAGAGTAATACCGACAATCTGGCATACAAGTTTAATGCCGCATATAACCCTTATCCTACATTCAACAGCAAATCGTATACTTATGGGGCTAATATCAGTAAAACCATTTTAGACATAACGACCTCGACTCAAGACCCGCGCACATTCATTTACGGCACTCCCGCCCCTGCGCAATACAAGGTGGCGGCGAAACCCATATCCGATTTTACGGCTTATGCGGGCGCCAGTACAAATACGCCGCAAGCTGTACTCAATGCCGGCACGGACACCAAAGGGACAACCGACGAAGATCAGGGAGAATATTCCTATGTCAACTACAAACGCTATTTCTCATCGCAGGATGGTTCTAGCGCCGAGCCATATATCGTGATAGGCTATTCCGAAATGTGCTTCAATATAGCAGAAGCTATAGCGCGGGGATGGGTTTCCGGCGATGCCGAATCGTGGTACAATAAAGGGATCAATGCTTCGCTTCAACTGTATGGCATCAGTGATGGAAGTACCATCGTTGTAGGCGACCGTCAGGGAGGTACACTCGGTTCTGTTACGGCAGACCCCGGCACATTCCTCAACAATGTAGCGTACAAAGGCAACAATGCCGGCGGTATCGAACAGATAGTGACACAGAAATATGTATCCATGTTCAATAATTCAGGCTTTGAAGCATTCTACAACTGGTTGCGCACCGGCTATCCTACCTTTCAGGAAGGTGGCGACGGCATCGGTACGGCTGATAAAAAACTGTCGAGAAGATGGATGTATCCTTCCGATGAAATTTCGCACAACAACGAGAACTACCTGTCATCCATACAGCAACAATATGCCGGCCGGGATGTAGTCACCGATAATACATGGTTAAATAAATAATAATACAAATAGAACATGAAAATCAGAAGTACATTCACATTATTGATCTTTGCCGCCATTTCTATCGCAGCAAATGCCCAAAATAAAGTAAAAAACGTCATTTTTATGATAGGCGACGGCATGGGACTGAGTCAGGCCTATGCAGCGCAAACTCATAAAGGAGAACAATTGACCCTGTTTCAGTTTCCTTATGTCGGACTGGTAAGCACATATTCGGCAAATAATTACATTACCGACTCGGCAGCCGCAGGTACCGCCATCAGCTCCGGAGTGAAAACAAATAACGGCATAATCGGCATAACTCCCGATTCGTTACATCACACGGTATCTGTTATGGAAATAGCAAAACAGAAAGGATTAGCTACGGGTATAGGGGTTACCTGTACGGTTACTCACGCCACACCGGCAGCCTATTACGCTCACCAAATCAACCGGGGGATGAACGAAGAAATTGCTTCAGACCTTTTACTCTCCAATATAGATATCTGTATTGGAGGCGGGCGGAACTATTTTGAAGATCGAACAGACAAAAAGAATTTGTCCAACCTGCTCCGCGAGAGGGGATATGATGTTGTCTACAACCTGGAGGAAGCAACAAATACTTCAAACAAAAGGATCATAGGCCTTTTGGCCGATGGAGAATTGCCTACCATCTCCGAAAATAGAGGAAACATGCTCCCTCAGACCACCGGATTGATACTAAATAAGCTTGACAAGGACAATAAAAACGGGTTCTTTGTCATGATAGAAGGTTCTCAGATAGATTGGGGCGGACATGCCAACAATGAACAATACATCATAAATGAAACAATTGATTTCGATAATGCGGTAAAAATTGCAGTCGATTTTGCTAAAAAGGATGGGAATACGCTTGTCATAGTTACAGCTGATCACGAAACGGGCGGTATGACTTTAGCCGGCGGGAATATCGAAAATAAAATAGTTGACAGTAAATTTTCCACGGGCAATCATACGGCAACGCCGGTACCTGTATACACATTCGGCCCCGGAGCTGAAAATTTCACCGGTTATTTTGATAATACGGAGTTCAAAGATAAAATAATCCACCTCCTGGATCTTGAATCAAAGCGTCGTTAATATTTTTTATAAAAACACATTACAAACACCAAAGTCAGTACCGGGTTTTACCTCTGGTACTGATTTTTTTTACCTAAAATAACGTTTTACTCCGACTTCGAGGCTTTTTACTCCGACTTCGAGGCTTTTTGCTCCGACTTCGAGGCTTTTTGCTCCGGCTTTGAGGCTTTTTGCTCCAAAGTCGAAACATTCAGGTCTGTTTGCAGAGAATTATTCCACATATCACGGCATATTTTCTATTGGTATGGACGACTTCAAGGCAATGAACAGGCGTCATATCTTTGCTTACATTGAACTTACGTTAAAATATAACAATATTGTAACATCCCGTTAATCCTATTGAAACAGGATACAACTACTTTTGAGCGACAAAAAACACAAATGATGAGTTCAAAAAAGATTTTTTTCGTAATTTTATTGTTCAGTATAGTCACTAAACTATCCGCACAGGAATATTTAGCGTACAACAATTCCGCGAACAAAGAAGCGAAAGTATGGGAGTTTTTGTCCGCCATACCGTCGGTGATTGATAAAAGTATAGTGGAAAAATCCGGGAAACATGATTTTGGACAGCGGGTGGCCTGTCTGAAAACATTGATGGAAAAATATTACATCACGAAAGAAGATGTCATTCCGGGCGACCCGATGATGCGTACCATCGTATTGAAGCCGAATGTATATTATACGGTGCGTAAAATAGAAAAGTATCTGAAAAAAGAGGTGAAAAAAGGCGATATGACCGCCAAAGAAGCATCGTCCGAGATGGAACATGTTTTAGAAGTTGCATTATCAGTCATTGATACGGAAGAAACGGACTCTTTTGAGACTACACTGAACAAAAACAAAAAAAATGTCGAAGACCAGATTTCTTTATTTCAACAAGTGACATTACAAAATATTTATCCGTAAAATACAGCGCAGATAAAATTCATTGCTTATTTTTGCACAATGAATTCTATCCGCGCTATTATTTTTGATTTGGACGGCACATTAGTTGATTCTCTTGCCGACATTGCCGATGCTATGAATCGCACACTGATGCGTTTCAACTGTCCTGTACACGATTATGAAGCATATAAATATTTTGTTGGAAACGGTTTAAAAAATCTGGTTCATGACTGTCTTCCCGATGATAAAAAAGACGAAAATCACGTGATGGAGTGTCTGAAAATCATGATGGAAGAATACGGAAAGTCATATGCTGAAAAAACACGATTGTATAACGGCATACCGGAATTACTGGATACCCTTTCCGGAAAAGGGTTGAAAATGGCTGTTTTATCTAACAAAGCGGATGAATTAACTCAAAAGATCTGCTCCAAACTCCTTAAAAAATGGCATTTCGAAATCATTCTCGGAGCAACTGAACATTTCCCACGGAAACCGAATCCGGAATCTGCCCTGCATATCTTAAAAAAAATAAATGTCTCACCTGAAAATGTGTTGTATCCGGGAGATACAAACGTAGATATGCAGACAGCCCGTGCTGCCGGATTATTTGCAATCGGCGTCACCTGGGGATTCCGGACGAAAGACGAATTACTGGAAAATGGAGCCTGCGCAATTATTGATAATCCCCTGGAACTTCTGAAATTCACATGATAGACTGGATCAAAAATAATTATATTGAAACTACAGGAGCATCCCTTGCTTTGATCTACCTGATTCTGGAAGTCCGTCAAAAATGGACTATGTGGATTGTCGGAATCGTCAGTTCCATCTTTTATGTATTCATTTTCTTTAATTCCGGACTTTATGCGGAAATGGGAATGAACGCCTATTTCGCAATCATGTCGGTGTACGGACTTTATTGCTGGAAATACGCCAAAAACAGCGCCAAAGAGCTAAAAACCACCAATGTAGGCAAAAAAACAGTAGGGATACTGTTCATTGTGGGAGTTGTATTATCCGGAATCATATTATGGATACTTATAAAGTACACTGATTCTCCTGTTCCGTACGCAGACACATTGGTTACGGTTTTAAGTATCATTGCAACCTGGATGGTTGCACACAAATACCTTGAAAATTGGTATATCTGGATTTTCACCAATTTCTTCGCTATCGGGTTATATACCTACCAGGAGCTTTATCCAACAGCTATACTTTATGTCGTATATGCAATAATGTCGATCATAGGATTGATTGAATGGAGAAAATCAATGAAACGTGAACATGAATAAAATTCCCAACATACAGGATTTCCGTACCGTTATCGTTGCAAACGGAGCATTTCCGGAACATAAAATCCCATTGTCTTTCCTCCAAAAAGCAGAAAGAATTATTTGCTGCGACGGGGCAACCGAAAACTTACTGGCATACGGACTTACACCGGATCATATCGTCGGAGACCTGGATAGTCTTTCGGAAGAATTAAGAATTCGCTATGCCAATATTCTGCATCACGATCCGGATCAGGAGACCAATGACCTGACCAAAGCCATTGAATTTTGCCGCAAAAATAACCGGAAAGAAATAACCATTCTGGGAGCCACAGGAAAACGTGAAGACCATAGTTTGGCAAATATTTCACTCTTAGCAGATTATATCAAATTGGTAAAAGTCCAACTGTTAACAGATTATGGCGTTTTTGTTCCTATAACCAATTCTACCTCTTTCGAAAGTTTCAAAGGACAACAGGTATCCATTTTCAGTCTCACTCCCGAAACTTTTTTTACAACCGGAAACCTTCAGTATCCTCTCAATCAAAGAAATTTAACATCCTGGTGGCAGGGAAGTCTGAATGAAGCTTCAGGGAATAGTTTTGAAATAAAGATCAATCAGGGAAAAGTACTGATATTCCGGGAATATTTTCAATCATTTATATTTTGAGAAAAAATCCTTACCTTTACAGCCTTAATTTTCAACTTTACATGATTACAGTAAGCAATTTAGCCATTCAATTCGGCAAAAGAGTCCTATTCCAAGACGTCAACCTAAAATTCACACAAGGAAATTGTTATGGGATCATAGGTGCAAATGGAGCCGGCAAATCTACCTTTTTAAGAGCATTGAGCGGAGAGTTGGATCCCAACTCAGGAACCGTCGCTTTTGGATCCGGGGAACGCCTTTCCGTGCTTAAACAGGATCACTTTGCATTTGACGAATTCACCGTATTGGATACCGTCCTGCAAGGACATACCGTCCTTTGGGAAATAAACAAGGAAAAAGATGCCTTATATGCCAAACCGGATTTTAATGATGCCGATGGAGTAAGAGCTGCCGAATTGGAGGAAAAATTCGCTGAACTGGAAGGATGGAACGCAGAAAGCGACGCCGCCAACCTACTGAGCGGATTAGGCATCAAAGAAGGAATGCATTCCCGGATGATGAAAGATGTCAGCGGGAAAGAAAAAGTCCGGATCCTGCTTGCTCAGGCTTTGTTCGGAAAACCGGATAACTTACTGCTGGATGAGCCGACCAACGACCTGGATATAGAAACAGTCATGTGGTTGGAAAATTATCTTTCTGAGTTCGAGAACACCGTATTGGTCGTATCGCACGACCGGCATTTTTTGGATTCAGTGTGTACACACACGGTCGATATTGATTATGGAGATATTAAATTATTTTCGGGAAACTACGGTTTCTGGTATGAATCCAGCCAGTTGGCTCTGCGTCAACAGCAGCAACAGAACAAAAAAGCGGAAGAAAAGAAAAAAGAACTGGAAGAATTTATCCGTCGATTCAGCGCTAATGTGGCCAAATCAAAACAAACTACCAGTCGTAAAAAGATGCTGGAAAAACTCAATATCGAAGAAATTCAACCCTCTTCAAGAAAATATCCGGGGATCATTTTTACACCGGCACGGGAAACGGGAAACAAAATACTGGAAGTCAATGGCTTGTCTGCAAGTGTGGACGGAGATATACTATTCAAAAGCGTCTCTTTTAATGTGGAGAAAGATGACAAAATTATCTTTCTGTCACGAGATCCGCGAGCAATGACTGCTTTCTTCCAAATCATCAATGACGAACAAAAAGCCGATGAAGGCACTTTCGAATGGGGGCAAACCATCACGACAGCTCATCTTCCCCTGGATAATTCTTCATTTTTCAATACCGACATGAATCTGATAGATTGGATCGCCCAATTTTCCGAAGATACACACGAAGTATACCTGAAAGGCTACCTCGGTAAAATGCTCTTCTCCGGAGAAGAAGTACTCAAAAAAGCCGGCGTTCTTTCGGGAGGTGAAAAAATGCGTTGTATGATCGCCAGAATGATGCTCAAAAACGCCAACTGTATGATTCTGGATTCTCCAGCCAACCACTTAGACCTGGAATCAATACAGGCATTCAACAATACCCTGAAAAATTTCAAAGGCAATATCCTGATGTCAAGCCATGACCATGAATTCATTCAAACTGTTTGTAACCGGGTTATTGAACTGACTCCCAATGGAATTATTGATAAAATCATGGATTATGATGATTATATCGT
>JAIRZF010000052.1 GCA_031267385.1 Dysgonamonadaceae bacterium
AATTGAGTCAAAATTATGGTTATGACGGTTATGATCCGGCCACACTTAAATGGGATAAGTGGGAAGACGCCGTAGCCGACGAAGATAAAACGGTAAATTAAACTTCAGTTTATGAATAAGAAAATATACATGCTACTGCTGTTATTTCCCCTTTCCCAATTATTGTTTCCCCAGGAAAGTTTGCTGACCGGATTTCCCGAAGGATACACACCCGAAGAAGTAGGAAAACGATTGGCATATCGTTTTGCAGACGGAAAACACATGCTTCATGCAGGGAAATGGATCAGTTATCCGGAAACATTCAACTGGAATGGCGCTCTTAAATTTGCAGCAATAACAGGTAACAAAGAGATTCTCGGGATTTTGAAAAACAAATTTGAACCGCTGTTTTCAACGGAAAAAGAATTATTACCCATTAAGAATCACGTCGATTTGAATATGTTCGGAAGTTTAGCTTTGGAATTTTATCAGATAACAAAGGAAAAACGGTATTTGGAATTAGGAATGTCATACGCAGATACACAATGGGAAGTTCCTGATGATGCAAAACCGGAAGAAAAAGCCTGGGCAGAAAAAGGATACACCTGGCAAACACGTCTGTGGATTGATGACATGTATATGATCACCATTGTACAAACCCAGGCTTACAAAGTGACGGGAGACCGGAAATACATTGATCGGGCGGCGAAAGAAATGGTCTTGTACCTGGATGAATTGCAACGTCCGAACGGTTTGTTCTATCATGCGCCGGACGTCCCGTTTTTTTGGGGTCGTGGAAACGGATGGATGGCTGCCGGTATGACCGAATTGCTTCGTTATTTGCCCCAGGATCATAAAGACCGTTCCCGCATTCTGGAAGGTTTTCATACAATGATGAAAAGTTTGAAAAATCATCAAAGGCCGGGCGGTATGTGGAATCAATTAATTGACGAACCGGATTGTTGGGCTGAGACCTCCTGCTCCGCTATGTTTACTTACGCATTCATTACCGGTGTGAAGCAAGGATGGCTAAATGCCGGAGAATACGCTCCGGCAGCCAGGAAAGCATGGATGGCCATGGTTTCATACATAGACGAACAGGGAGCCGTAGCCGAAGTTTGTGTCGGCACGAATAAAAAGAATGACAAACAGTATTACTATGATCGTCCGCGCAGAACAGGCGATTATCATGGACAGGCCCCTTACCTTTGGTGCATTGTCGCTCTTTTGGAAAAAGATTGATTCGTTATTCATTAAAACTTACAATGGACAAACAAAATCGTACTTTCCCGAACCGACATGAACAATAATGCGTTTGGTTGCAGTGTCCGTTACCGGAGTTATTTTAAGATTTGATAATGGTTGACCGCTTTCAGTAATGAAATTTGCATTTTCGACCGGGAGATGAATTTCTGCCGTTGTATTTGCCGGAATGGAAATTTGTATCTGGAAGCGGTTTGCTTCTAATTGCCAATGGGAGGTAATTATTCCGTAAATCGAATGGTATTCCGCTTTGGCAAACGATAATTTTTCATTCGGGTACGGTTTGATTATGATGTTTTTATATCCCGTATTCTGAGGTGAATTCTGAATACCGGCAACGTATGAATACAACCAATTACCGATAGCGCCATAAGCATAATGGTTGAACGAATTCATTCCGGCATCCTGGAAAGAGCCGTCCGGTTTTTGTCCGTCCCAACGTTCCCAGATTGTTGTAGCTCCTTGTGTGACAGGGTATAACCAGGATGGATAATTTTTCCGTAATAACAGTTTGTAGGCAATATCTGCATATCCATGATCGGTTAAAACCTTACAGATATCAGGGGTGCCGAGAAATCCGGTAGTGATGTGTCCGAAACTGTTGACATTGTCGGCCAGGCGTTTAGCAACGTCTGGAATCAGATTTTCCGGAATCAGGTCAAACTCAAGAGCCAGCACGTATGCTGTTTGTGTATTGGACGAAAGTCGTCCGGCAGGCGTTATGAATTCTTTTTGAAAAGCTTTTTTGATGTCATTGAACAATTGTGCATAACGGTTGGCGTCTTCTTTTTTTCCTAATACTTCAGCGGTTTTTTGCAGCAGTTTTGCCGAATAGGCGAAATATGCCGTTCCAATCAGGTCTTTATCGGTCGTGGCTCCGGGATAGTCCGACCTGTTCGTCGAAAAAGCCAACCAGTCTCCGAAATGAAATCCCGTGTTGAAAATGAGTCCCGTATTTTTTGTCTGGGTTTCTATATAACCCACCCAGGCTTTCATAGATGGGTATTGGTTTTCCAGAATCATTTTATCGCCGTATGTTCTGTAAACAACCCAAGGAATGACCACCGCAGCATCGGCCCATCCGGTTGAACCATAATCGTGGATAACATCCGGTGCGACGTGGGGAACGGCTCCGTCGGTACGTTGGTCGGCAGCTACATCTTTCATCCATTTGGAATAGTAAGTCGCAGCATTCACGTTGAAACAGGCGGTAGGAGTAAAAACCTGGGCGTCGGCAGTCCATCCCAAGCGCTCATCTCTTTGAGGACAATCGGTGGGGACGTCGAGAAAATTACCGCGTAATCCCCATTGTATATTGTGTTGAAGCTGGTTTACAAGCGAATCGGAACATTCGAAAGTTCCAGTGAACGTGAGATCGGAAAAAATGACTTTCCCAATCAGGTCATTTTTAGTGATCGTACCTTCATAATCTTCAATCTTTACATAACGGAAACCATGGAAAGTAAAATGAGGTTCGTAGGTTTCAATGCCCTCTCCTTTAAATGTATATTGATCCGTTACTTTAGCGGCCCGGAGGTTATCGGTATAAAAGTTTCCTGTTTTATCCAATACTTCGGCAAATTTCAGAGTGATTTTACTTCCGGCCTTTCCCTGTAGCCTGAGTTGTATCCATCCGACCATGTTTTGTCCCATGTCGAATATCCGCTCTCCTTTGGGTGTAATGATTTCTTTAACCGGTAATATTGTTTGTTCAATACGCACGGGGATGCTTTCCGAACCGATTAATATGGTTTTGTCCAGGTCTTTCACATTGACTTTATTCCAACTGGAATCATTGTATCCTGCCGAATTCCAACCGTTTTTTTCCAACCGGGCGTCATATGTTTCTCCGTGATAAATATCGGAGGTGAGAATAGGTCCGGTGGAACATTTCCAGGAATTACCCGTTGTGATCAATTCTTCGGAATTGTCGGTATAATTAATTCGGATTTGGGCAATCAGAGCGAGGTTTTTACCGTAACAATTACGATTTTTCTCCCATGCCAGAAATCCTCTGTACCATCCATCTCCAAGAATTACACCTATGGCGTTATTTCCTGTTTTCAAATGAGAAGTTATGTCGTAAACCTGATATTGCAGTCGTTTGTTATAACTGGTCCATCCGGGAGCAAACAAATCTTCACTTGCTTTTTTCCCGTTGATATTCAGTTGATAAAGTCCATGTGACGAGATATAAATACGAGCGGAACGGATTGTTTTTTCCAACCGGAATTCTTTTCTTAACAGAGGAGACGGATTGGTAGTCAGAGTATCTTCTTTCAGATCCGGTTCGATCCAGGAAGCCTTCCAATCTTCCGTGTTCAATAATCCCGTTTCAAAAAATGCCGGTTGACTCCATCGGGAAGAGCGATTGTTATTATCCCATATCCTGACCTGCCAATAGACTTGTTGCCCGCTTTTGGGGAGCTTCCCATTATACCTGACATAGGTTGATTGGTCGGATTTTACGTTTTTTGTATCCCAAACCAGATTTTTCCCCGAAGTAAGTTCTTTCTCCGAAAATGCTGCACGGATTTGGTAGGATTGTTGCAACACATTTCTTTCCGGAGATTGTATCTCCCAACTTAACAGAGGAGTAGAGTTCTGAATTCCAATAGGATTTTTCAGATTATCCGATTGCAGATTAGTTACAGACAGTTTTGTCTGAGAATAGCTAATGGAACAAGAAAACAGAAAAAATAATAAACCGATCACTTTTTGAGTAAGAGCGTTATTCATGGGTATTTGAATTAAGATTTATTCTGCAAAGATAACGATTATTTATCAGAATTTCCGAAATTTCATGTACATTTGCCACGAAGCACGCTATGAGCAAATGATACATATTGATAATTGCAAAGATGTTAAATTTTCGTCATTGTATAGAAAATATATCGATGACTTGTACGGCTATGGCATGAGTTTTGGTTTTGACCGCAACCTCGTTCTTGATGCAATTCAGGATGTATTTTATAATTTATACCACTACTGTCCCGTTAAGATTTTAGGTCTGGAAATAAGTCGAGTTGCCTATCATCAGAGGGGGCATTATTTGGTTTGTTAAACAATTCGTGTACTGGTATTTTCTCAAACAACATAGTT
>JAIRZF010000113.1 GCA_031267385.1 Dysgonamonadaceae bacterium
GATCCTTTGTTTTACCCAGTGTCGCCCAGGGTTGTTCGCGACGAATTTCGTCCTCTGTTTTACGCGGACGTTGAGGTGGTAATATCACTTTTTCCATCATTTGACCGATTACTCCGTCGGTAAGGATCATTGCCGGATTATTGTATTTAAACGCCAGGTCGAATCCCAATGCAACGTGATCCGCCATTTCCTGAACGGAAGCCGGAGCCAAAGTAATTAATCTGTAATCTCCGTGACCTCCTCCTTTTACAGTCTGGAAATAATCGGCCTGGCTGGGTTGGATGGTTCCCAGTCCGGGACCTCCGCGCATCACATTTACGATGAGGGCGGGAAGTTCTGCTCCCGCCATGTATGATATACCTTCTTGCTTTAAGCTGACGCCCGGGCTTGAGGATGAAGTCATCACCCGTTTGCCGCAAGCAGCGCCCCCGTACACCATGTTGATGGCGGCTACTTCACTTTCGGCTTGCAATACGACCATTCCTGTTGTATTCCACGGACTTTCGTCCATGAGGGTCTCCATCACCTCCGATTGAGGGGTGATGGGGTATCCGAAATAACCGTCGGCGCCATAACGAATCGCTGCATGAGCAATCGCTTCGTTTCCTTTCATTAATTTAATTTCTTCTGCCATGTCATTAGATTTTTACCTTATAAACAGTGATACAACCATCGGGACAGACATATCCACAACTTGCACAACCGATACAATCGTCCGTGTTTTTCATTTGAGAATAGTGATACCCCTTGTTATTCACTTCTTTCCCCAATTCAAGAACGCTTACCGAACAAGCAACCACGCACAAATTGCATCCTTTGCACCTTTCGGTGTTGACAACAATTGTTCCTCTTACTTTTGCCATAATCTCATTTTTAACGAAAACTGTAACCCGCTTCTACCGGAGATATAATCCATTGTTTAGAGTGTAGAACTCACAAGTTTCCAGGGCAAAGTTACAGTTTTTTTTATACGAAAAAAGTTAATTTGTATTTTTTGTGCCGGTTTCACACAGATAATACCGATTCATTCCATGATACCCGGGATGAGGTGCAATGTCTTGCGTAATTTCTCAAATCGGTGCAAAACAGATAATAAATGGGTGGTAAATGTGAAAAACCTGCATAATTTGACCTTTTGAAAAGAAAAAAAAACTATATTTGCAGGCTGAAAAAAAGACTTAGCTAATTAATGTCAAAAAATAAAATAAAAATCAAATGCAGAACAAAGGATTTATAAAGGTTTTCGCTGTGTTGTTAACATTGGTTTGTTTGTTTTATTTGTCATTTACCATAGTGACAAACCGTTATTACAAAAAGGCCGAAATTTATGCAGGGGGCGACCCTAAGTTGGAGAGTCATTATCTGGACTCATTATCAATAGAAAAGGTTTGGTTGGGTTATACCCTGAAGAAATGCCGTTCTATGGAGTTGAATTTAGGTCTTGACCTGAAAGGTGGTATGAACGTGATTATGGAGATCAGCGTTGCAGACGTGTTGAAATCCCTGTCAGGAAACAGTATCGATCCTAAATTTAACGAGGCTTTGGAAAATGCCAAAAATCGTCAGGCGGCAAGCCAAAGAGATTTTATTTCACTTTTCGCGGAAGAGTATCGTAAATTGGATCCGGGAGCTCGCTTATCGGCTGTTTTCGGAACCTTTGATATGAAAGATAAGATCAACTCTCAGAGTTCGGATGATCAGGTGATTGCTGTTTTGCGTTCGGAACTGAGTAGCGCTATTGATAATTCTTTCAATGTGCTTCGTACACGTATCGACCGCTTTGGCGTAGTAGCTCCCAATATTCAGAAAATGGAGACGGACGGACGTATTTCCATTGAACTTCCGGGTATTAAAGAGCCTGCTCGTGTAAGAACTCTGTTGCAGGGAAGTGCAAACCTCGAATTCTGGGAAACTTATCAGGAATCCGAAATCCATCAGGCTTTGTTGGCTGCAAATAATATCATCCGGGAACTGAATATATCGGAAGAAGCAACAACAGCTGAAGAAGAACTTGTAGTCGCCGGCGACGATGCCGTGACCGCTGTGACCGATACTGTCGAAAAGCCTCTGACCGATTCTGAAGCTCTTCTCGCTAACCTGGATAAAGAACCGATTGCAGAAACAGACAGTGCACTGACTCAATCTGAAGATGCTTATCAAAAAGAATATCCTCTTTTCCACCTGTTGAATGCAAGTCCGCAACAAGCTACACCAAATCCTGTTGTTGGAGTTGTAGACAGGAAAAACATGGACAAAGTGGATCAATATCTTGCTTTGAAACAAGTGAAAGACCTGTTCCCGCGTGTGAAATTCAGCTGGATGGTTAAATCCAGGGACGCTAAAGAGCAATTTTATGAATTGGTAGCCTTAAAAATTACTTCCCGCGACGGAAAAGCTCCTCTTGAGGGAGATGTTGTTGTTGATGCACGCGATGAGTTCAGCCAACACGGAGGATCGTCGGAAGTGAGTATGGTCATGAATGCGGAAGGTTCCAAACAATGGGCTCGCCTGACTAAAGAAAATATCGACAGAAGTATCGCTATTGTTCTTGATAATCATGTGTATTCAGCTCCGAAAGTAAACGGTGAAATTACGGGAGGCCGTTCTGCTATTACAGGTAATTTTACTCCTGAAGAAGCGAAAGACTTGGCAAACGTGTTGAAGTCGGGTAAGATGTCGGCTCCTGCCAGGATTGTTCAGGAAGATGTTGTAGGCCCTTCGCTCGGTCAGGAAGCCATCAATAAAGGATTTGTTTCTTTCCTGATCGCGTTGCTTGCTTTGATGATATACCTGATCGTGATGTATGGTTTCAAACCTGCCATGGTTGCTAACTGTGCGCTATTGTTCAACTTGTTCTTTACATTGGGCGTTCTTGCTTCGTTCCAGGCGGTATTGACACTATCGGGTATCGCGGGGTTGGTGCTGGCTCTCGCCATTGCCGTGGATGCTAATGTATTGATATTTGAACGTATCAAAGAGGAATTACGCGGAGGCAAAACAATCAAGAAAGCCGTGGAAGAAGGTTACGGAAAGGCATTTTCTGCGATTATTGACTCCAACCTTACCTCTATCCTGACCGGTGTTATTTTGTTCTATTTCGGAACAGGACCTATCAGAGGATTTGCTACCACTTTGATTATCGGTATCCTGATCTCATTCTTTACTGCGGTTTTCCTGACTCGTCTGACTTTTGAAGTAGCAATGAGTAAAGGAAAATTCATGAATCTGACATTCACAACCGGTTTAACAAAAAATTTCCTCGTCAATCCTACATTTAATTTCTTTAAAAATCTGAAATTAGTTTACACGCTGACTATTGCATTGGCTCTTGTTTGTATTGCTTTCTTAGGACTTCGCGGATTGAATCAGGGTATTGACTTCACCGGTGGACGTAACTACGTTGTCCGTTTTGAACAACCGATAAATACGGTTCAGGCTCAGGAACTGTTGGATCCGTTCTTTCCCGAACATGTGCCCAGCGTAATCACTATCGGAACGGCCAATCAGGTGCGCGTTTCAACAAACTATAAAATTACTGATAATTCGGAAGGTGTTGACGAAGAGATTACACAAAAAATATATGAAGGTCTTACGCCATTGTTGAAAGAAGGTACTACTTATGAGCAATTTACAGAAGATTATATACAAAGTTCTCAGAAAGTAGGGCCAAGTATTGCCGACGACATTAAGAAAGGGGCTTTCTGGGCTGTAATTCTTGCCGTGCTGGGTATTGGATTGTATATCCTGGTGCGTTTCCGTGATCTTTCTTATAGTGTCGGTACGATCGTTTCTTTGGCTCAGGATGCGTTGTTTATCCTGGGTATGTATGCCATTTTCTGGGGTATCCTGCCGTTCTCATTGGAGGTTGACCAGACATTTATCGGTGCAATATTGACGGCTATCGGTTATTCCGTAAATGACAAGGTCGTTATTTTCGACCGGGTACGTGAATATACGAAGTTATATCCCAAGCAAGATAAATATACGATGTTCAACCAGGCGTTGAATTCTACTTTGGACCGTACATTCAACACCAGTATCAGTACCTTGGTAGTTCTGCTCATTATCTTTGTGTTTGCAGGAGATGCTATCCGTAGTTTCTCTTTTGCAATGATACTTGGGGTTGTAATGGGTACCTTATCTTCCTTGTTTGTAGCTTCTCCTGTTGCTTATGAAATTCAAGCCCGTAAGCAAAAAAAGCTTTTGAAACAACAGAAGTAAGAATATCCGGATAATAAAAATCGCCTCAAAAATCTGTGATCAAACAGCAGATTTTTGAGGCGGTTTTATTTTGTACTGAATTATCTGAAAGAGATTTAACCTGAAATTTTATCCCTTTATGGTTTCAACGATCTCTTCAATTGTAATCGGTAGCCGTTTAGGATAGACAAGCATGCTGCCTTCTTTTGTTACGATGACATCATCCTCCAGCCTTATCCCTCCGAAATTGTAGTAATTCTCAAGTTTATCGAAGTGAATAAAATCGGTATTGATTTTTTCCTGTTTCCATTTCTCGATTAATTGAGGAATGAAATAAATGCCCGGTTCTACGGTGATGACATGGCGTTCTTTTAATTTTTTCCCGAAACGAAGGCTTTTATATCCGAACAGGGTACTCCGTTGAATTTCATCGTCGTAACCAACAAGGGTTTCTCCCAAATCTTCCATGTCGTGAGTATCCAATCCCAGAGCATGACCTAATCCATGAGGCATAAACAGGGCGGGAGCGCCGTTTGCCAGGGCATCTTCAGTGTTCCCTTTGGTAAGTCCCAGATCTTTTAATCCGTCGAAAATGATACGGTATGCTTCACGATGAATATCCCTGTAAGGGATTCCCGGGCGAATCAGGTCGATTGCTGTGTTAATTGCTTGCAACACAATATTGTGTATGTCAATTTGTTTGGGGCTGTATTGGCCTCCTACAGCAACGGTACGGGTGAAATCGGAAGCATAATAATTGACGTTTTCGGCGCCTGCATCCGTCAACATCAGGCGTCCTCTTTGTAAGATGCCATCATGATTATGATTGTGAAGAGTTTGTCCGTTTTGTGAAAGTATGGTAGTAAACGAAACCCTGTTCCCTTTGGAAACGGCGATTCCTTCAATGATTCCGGCTATTTCCCGTTCGGCTATTCCCTGTTGACACATTTTCATAGCAGTAAGATGCATCAGATAACCTATTTCTCCGGCTGATTCCATTTCAGCCAGTTCACAATCTTCTTTTATGAGTCTCAGGTCGATAACCGCTTTTGTTAATTCCAAAGAACAACCGGCAAGGATCTCTGCTGTGTTTTTGTTCAGAAGTTCTCCGAGAATTATTTGGTTGCGATGTCTGTAAGGTTTGAGATAATGAACGACCTTCCCTGATTTTAATGCTGCGGCAATCGTTCCGCTTAATTCTGAAACCGGCAATACCCTGTTAAGACCTACAGATTCCGACCTTTCTTTCAATGAAGGTAAGTTACCCATCCATACGATATCGTCGATGGTAAGTTCATTGCCGAATAAAAACTCATTGTTGTTGTCTACGTCAATGACGCAGTACAGATCAGGAGTATCCAGTCCTGCAAAATAAAGAAATGAACTGTCTTGACGGAAAGAATAGGTGTTGTCAGGATAGTTTAAGGGAGCTTCCCCGTTTCCCATGAGCAGGATGATCCCTGATTTTACTTTCTTTTTTAATTCTTCCCGGCGCCGGATGTAAGTTTCTTTTGCAAACATAAAACTATTTTTTAGAGTTTAATATCAATCCAATCTGTAAAAGTATTAAATTATTTCTGAAAAATGGTAGTTTGAATTGAAAAAATCCTTAATGTATTGTATTTTTCGTATTCATTATTTGAAATAAATTCGTAATTGGCTACGCCGGATGTTGTTTCGTAATTGAAACAAGCGTGCTTTGACATCAGGGCAAACGCATATTAAATTTAACATAATTTAAATACTAAAGATTTGTATAGATCGTTAATATAATAAAAGAGTTATGCAAACACCGCTTAGTTATTTTACAGCCATTCGCGA
>JAIRZF010000226.1 GCA_031267385.1 Dysgonamonadaceae bacterium
CTTTCATTGTATAATTTAAACGGATCATATAGGAGGTCAACTGTTCTTCCGAAAGAGACGACCCTACGCCGGTGATATCTTCAGAAAGATTGAGCGATCCCATAGCATTCCACAAAGCCGTGGGAATAGGTACATTTTTTCCGTTGATGTTATCGCCTATCTGTTCGTTTTTCGACGCTGTCTGTAATAGCGTGGCGCCTAAATAATGAATGCCGACTGATTTATTGTAATAAATAAGGTTGTTCACCGTCCATGTAAAATCGCGCTGATTATTCAACTGAACCAGACTTTGCGGATTGTCACGGACCGCTGAATTGGGATCTACAAATATGCCGTTGCGACGATAACGGAAACTGGGACCAAATTCCATGCGGTAGGACAATCCATCCAGCGGAAGTTTAACAAGCGCATACAGATTTGTCATTACGTTCAGTGTTTGGCGACGGTTATGCGAATATTCGGATTCATTAACTACCGTTCTAACTGAAGGTACGCTACCCGGCTCTATAATTCTATTGCCGTCGTCGTCAAATGGAACAGCATGAGGAAACAGCTTCATGGCAGATTCGTAAATGGAACTTGCTCCGGAACCGCTGGGAGCGCCAGTGCCATCTTGCCCGTATTCCTGGTCTGACCATGCGCCATTGATTCTTACACCCATTTCGAACCAATTAAACGGTTTTAACGTTGAATTAATATTAATCGTGTAGCGTTTGTATTCCTGTCCTTTGGAAGTACCTTTCTCATTCAAATATCCAAAAGACGCATAATTGGAAACTTTCGACGTCCCTCCACTGACGCTCACCAAATGGTTTTGCGTTATACCTGTTCGTATAGCGAATTTTGCCCAATCCGTCGTTGGGACTTTCGATCCGTCCCATACACCACCTTCCCAGCCTTTCTGCACATTCCGCCATACATACTTGTCGGTAAACATCATCTGATCACTTTCAATAGAGGCTTCGTCTGCTCTTGGATAAGTTTGCGGATTGGCATAATAATTCGCCCAGCGGATAAAATCAATCCATTCTCCGGACGTGAAATGCTCACGACTGTCTTGTAAATAGGAAGAAGTAACGCTCCCATTGTAATTAACGGAAAACTTGTCCTCCTCTCCACCATAGGTGGTTATCAGGATTACGCCGTTAGCGCCACGCGAACCGTAGATAGCGGTGGCGGAAGCGTCTTTCAGGATTTCGAGAGACTTGATATCATTCGTGTTTAACATATTAATATTGTCCCGTCCCAACAAGGGAATGCCATTGACTACATACAACGGATTGGAAGTGCCCGTGATGGAACGTTCACCGCGAATACGGATAATCCCCAATTCTCCCGGACGCGCGTTGTTGGTAATATCCACACCTGCGGCTTTGCCTTGCAACGCTTCCAGCATGTTTGCTACAGGACGGTCTTTCAACTGCTTGTCGCTCACTGATACCAATGCTCCAGTGACATCCGATTTCTTTTGTACGCCATAACCGACTACTATAACTTCTTCCAGTACTTTACTGTCTTCTTCCAGCGTAATGTTTACATTTGCCTGGTTTCTTGTCGCAACTTCCTGTGTAGCATACCCGATATACGAAACCGTCAACATCGCATTCGGAGATATATCCAAATTGAAATTCCCATCTATATCCGTCATTGTTCCGTTTGTTGTACCTTTCTCCATTACATTTGCGCCAATCAACGGTTCGCCGTCCGAATCTTTCACAATACCCGACACCTTTTGCTTCCTCGAATCTCCTGAATTTACCGGAACCTGTTGCTTATCCGAAATAACGATAGACCTCGAAGATACAATAGTGTATCTTAAATTTCTCCCTGCCAATGCTTCATCCAAGACGGACGACACGATGGCTTCCTCCTTTGAGATAGTAATGTTTTTCATGGAATCTATTACTATATTCCGGTATGAAAAACGATAGGTTGTTTGCTTCTCAATCACATCAAAAACCTCTTTCAATGAAGCGTTATTCAAATTGACCGTTACCCGTTTTTCCTGTGAAACTGATTCAGTTGCAAAGGCAAAGAGTAGTAACAACACAATAGTGAATGGCTTCCACTTTACATGTTTACTCATCTTACTATAAATTTAAAATCAAACTTAAAAAAATAACGCAACTTCCATGGTAGTTCCGTTAGTAAAGACGAGTGGTTTTATAAATGGTACCGAAGAAAAAGTATGTTCTAAAACATATTAAAAAATACTTTAATATGTCTCACAATATAATACAATAATCCTGTTTCTTAATACGGATTTCAGATGATATGCGCGTTCTATGACCTCAAACACTTCATTCAGGTCATCTACAGGCAATACTCCCGTGAACGTATCGGTCAGGCATTGTTCACACTCTATCTTGACCGTTATGCTGTAATTTTTTTCGATTGTGCGGATCACCTGCGACAATTCGGTATTGCGGAATATCATATCACCCCGCCTCCATGCCGATTTATCACTTATATTTTCATCACTTATGACCGTGATGTTACCTGTCTTGTATTCCAGTATCGCTTTCTGGTTTTTACGCATGACTACGCTCCTGTTGCTTAATACCGATGACAGCATAACGCTTCCTTCTTCGAGCGAAAGCTCGGCCGTACGGCTGTTTTCGCGCACGGAGAGGTTGAAAATCGTGCCGAGCACTTTAATCTGCAATCCTTTTGCATTTACGAAAAAGGGAATATTCCGGTCGTTGCGCACCTGAAAGTATCCTTCGCCGCTGAAATTGATTTTGCGTTCTTTTTTGTTATAGTCTTTGGGGATGTATCCCAGTTTTGATTCCGTATTCAGCGAAACGACCGTTCCGTCAGGCAGCGTGATGCTTGCCCGTTCGCTCCTGCCGGTTGTAACGAACATCTCCTCGGATGTGATAAGACGGTTTTCCCGGTAGAGCCAGATTGTGAACACGATGAATATGGGCAACAGGATGGCGGCGGCAATCTGCGTCCGGCGGATAAAGAGAGATAATCCGGAACGTCGTGTGGCGACGTCTATTTTATCCTTTATTTTATTCATCAACGCGTCGTCGACGGAGGAAGTATCCATATCGTCATCAAACCAGACGTCATGCAGTTGCTGTCCTATTTCCGCATCTGTCGTGGCGCCCGCGTACTTTTTGAGTTCCGATAATTCTTCCGGCGTCAGCTCGTCCTTTCCGTATTTATCTATCAAACTGTTCATATCTGTCGGTATATTCATTTGTTCTTATTATGTAATGACGCTGTATTTCCCGTGTCGTACCGGGCGCTTAACTTTTCTTTCAGCAGTTTAAGGCCGGTAGACAATTGATTTTTTACGGTTTGCACGCTCAGGGAGAGCTTTTCGGCAATTTCCATGTTCGAAAGTTGCTGCATTCTGGATAGTGTGATGACTTTCTGCTGAGTGGCGGAAAGCGTTTTCAACGCTTTTTTTAGCTTCATGACAAATTCCTGATATTCAATATGGTGATGAGTATCGTTTACGGAAATATCATTTATATAATCCACATAATCTTCATAGACAGGCTGGTTTATTCTCGACCGGAAAGCATTGATGACATGATGCCGGGTCATTATGAAAAGCAGAGATCGGAGCGTGTCTTCCTGCCTTATCTTCTCGCGGTCGGTCCAGAGCCGGACAAAAACATCCTGTACAATTTCCTCCGCGTCTTCCGGTGATTTCGTAAACCGGAGACTGTATGCGTAAAGGCGCTTCGCATACATCCGATAGATTCGGTCAAAAGCCTTATATGATCCGGCTTTCAAAGACTGTATCAATAGCGCTTCCTTATCTTCCGTTTGCTTTTTCAAGATATTAATTTGAATTATAACGTCGCAAATATACAACAGGATTTCAATAAAACCATCCCTTTCACGGCAAATTCAAAAAAAATTAACAAGCCACGCAGCAAACTCACCCCCCCCATCCCGCGCAAAGCATACGCCGCACCACGCTGTTCCCAAAGTATTGGCGTTCCGATTCTACAAAGTCTCGCTCACTTCCAGTTGTAGTTCGACAAAATATATCCGCAAAACAAATCTAACGGTGTGTCTCCGGACGTATAATCTTTTCATTTGATTGCGGAGAATCGGATTTCGTCGCCGGCGAGGCCGTCGGACAGGGCTTTAACGCGTATGGCGCCCGGTTTGGCTGCCTGTACGATAGCCAGGCATTTGCCGCGAAAGGCTTTGCGCTGAGGCGTTTTCGTCGAACTCAAATCGGCGA
>JAIRZF010000065.1 GCA_031267385.1 Dysgonamonadaceae bacterium
GAGGAAATGAAAGCTATGATCCGTGAAGAGATTGAATATAAAGGACTTTCGGTCATTGTGCCATGCCGTGAATGTATTCAAACCCATGCCAAAAAAGCGAAAGCGGCAAGGAAATGAAATCCGGTCGGGTTGTCCGGATCAAAAAAAATCATCAGAAATAGAAATAATGAATCAATGAAATAATGAAAACAGATATTATATTAGCAGGAGTGGGAGGACAGGGAATCCTTTCTATTGCAGCGGTAATCGGACAAGCTGCTATCCAGGATGGATTATACATGAAACAATCTGAAGTGCATGGAATGAGTCAGCGTGGCGGAGATGTGCAATCTCACCTGAGGATCAGCGATAAACCGGTTGCTTCGGATCTGATCCCATTGGGTTCGGCTGATGTTATTATTTCATTGGAACCGATGGAAGCCCTTCGCTATCTTCCTTATCTGAAGAAAGATGGCTGGGTGGTGACGAATTCCAAACCGTTTGAGAATATACCTGATTATCCGGAAATGGAAGAAATAATAAAAACGTATGAGTTATTACCAAATAAACTTATTCTGGATGTAGAACGGATAGCTAAAGATTTAGGAGCTTCACGTTCAAGTAATATTGTAATGTTAGGTGCAGCTTCGCCATACCTCGGAATTGACTTTTCTAAACTGCAGGAAGGAATTCGCAGTATTTTCGGAAGAAAAGGCGAAGACATTGTAAATGCTAATTTAAAAGCCCTCGAAGCTGGAAAAGTGATTTCCGAAACATGATTTATCCGAAAAATTTTGAACAAAAAATCGGTTTTGATAAAGTAAGACATTTGATTACAGCCAAATGCCTTTGTGCTTTAGGAGAAGAGAAAGTCGGACAAATGGCCTTTTCAACCGACTATCAATTAATAAAACAACAATTATATCAAACAAATGAGTTTGTCCGGATTTTACAGGAAGAAGATGAATTTCCTTCCGGTAATTTTTATGATGTCCGGGATTCATTGAAGAAAATACGGATTGAAGGTACGTATTTGCTTGAAGGAGAGGTGTTTGATATTCGTCGCTCATTACAGGTTATCAACGAGATTGTCCGTTTTTTCCGGATCAAAGCGGGGGAGGGCGATGTATATCCATACCTGTGTCAACTGGCCGCTGATGTTGGAACTTTTCCCCAGATCACAAAACGAATCGATACCATTTTGGATAAATACGGAGATGTGAAAGACAACGCATCTGTCGAACTTGCACAGATCAGAAAAGAGCTGAGCCGGACAATGAGTGGTATTTCAAAAACATTGAACAGCATTTTGCGTCTGGCTCAATCGGAGGGATTTGTAGATAGAGATGTCGCTCCGACAATGCGTGACGGACGGCTGGTGATCCCGGTTGCCCCGGCATTTAAACGTAAATTGAAAGGCATTGTACATGATGAATCGGCCAGTGGAAAAACCGTATTCATCGAACCGGCGGAAGTGGTTGAGGCAAATAACCGTATCCGGGAGTTGGAAAGTGAAGAAAAAAGGGAAATTATACGTATTCTGACCGATTTTACTAACTTTGTTCGCCCCGAAATACCGGATATTTTATATTCTTATGAATTTCTGGCTCAAATTGACTTTATCAGGGCTAAAGCCATCTTTTCCATTGATATCCAGGCCATTTTGCCAATATTTGAAAATAAACAACAGTTGGATTGGATACGAGCTATCCATCCGTTATTATTTTTATCTCATCGCAGGCAAAATAAGACAGTTGTACCTCTGGATATTGAATTAACCCCGGAAAAAGGGCGTGTATTGTTGATTTCCGGTCCGAATGCAGGAGGTAAATCGGTTTGCCTGAAAACGGTCGGATTATTACAATACATGCTTCAGTCCGGAATGTTGATCCCATTGTATGAAAGTTCCCGTACAGGAATTTTCAGCGATATTTTTATTGACATTGGAGATGAACAATCCATTGAAAATGACCTCAGTACGTATAGTTCGCATTTGACGAACATGAAATATTTTGTCCGTAACTGTAACTCTGAATCAATTATTTTGATCGATGAGTTCGGAAGTGGCACCGAACCTCAGATCGGTGGCGCTATTGCCGAAACTTTATTGGATCGTTTCAATAAAAAGCAAAGTTTTGGCGTTATAACGACTCATTATCAGAATTTGAAGCATTATGCCGATGAAAATGAGGGAGTTATGAATGGAGCTATGCTTTATGACCGGCATGAAATGAGGCCTTTATTCAAATTGTCGATTGGAAATCCCGGAAGCTCTTTTGCTGTTGAGATCGCCCGAAAGATCGGTTTGTCCGAAGATGTGATTGCAGATGCTTCCCGGATTGTCGGACAGGATTATATTGATATGGATAAATACCTTCAGGACATTGTTCGGGATAAACGTTATTGGGAATCCAAGCGGCAGAATATCCGTCAACAGGAAAGGCGTTTGGAAGAATTGACGGAACGGTATCAGTCCGATTTACAGAAGATTGAGACTCAAAGGAAAGAGATTGTCGCTCAAGCAAAAGCCGATGCGGAACGTTTGTTGGCCGATACGAATGCCCGGATTGAAAATACGATCAAGGAAATAAAAGAAGCTCAGGCTGAGAAAGAAAAGACAAAAAATATCCGGAAATCATTGGATGAGTTCCGTCATAAACTGGATGAAAACAATACCGGAAATGATGTAATTGACGGGAAAATCCGGAAAATTAAAGACCGGGAAGACCGGAAAAAGAAAAAACAACAGCCGGTTAAACAAGAAAATTTTAATCCGGATGTGATTGAACCCGGAGATGTCGTTCGTATTAAAGGGCAACATTCAACAGGTGAGGTACTTGAGGTTAAAGGAAAGAATGTTGTGGTGGCGTTTGGTGCGATTAAGTCGACCTTAAAAATGGATCAATTGGAGAAAATCAGCAAAAACCGGATACGGAAAGAAACGCCCAAAAATACCTTTCTCAGTTCCCAGACTTTCGATTCCATGTCGGAGAAGAAACTACACTTCAAAATGGAAATCGATGTCCGTGGAATGAGGGGGGAAGAAGCTCTGCAGGCAGTTACATACTACATTGACGATGCGATCCAATGTGGGGTAGGCCGGGTTCGTATTCTTCATGGAACAGGAACCGGGGTTTTGAGGCAAATTATCCGCGATTACCTGAAAAACGTTTCGGGTGTAAGTCGCTTTCAGGATGAACATGTTCAGTTCGGCGGCTCCGGAATTACGGTAGTGGAGTTTGAATAATAAAATACAGCCCGATTTACAGCTATTCAACTTTCAACTTTTTTCAGTACATCTTCGAGTACGCCGATATAATAAAACGGTAAATTGATCAGCCGGAATTTTTTACCTTTTGGCGTGGCAATTTCGTCAATCGAAAAAGGTTGCGACCATATCCTGACGGCAATGTCGTGAGGCGCTTCATCCATAAACAAGTGCAGAGATTTGAGTTTGGAGTTATGTCCCGATTTTACTTCAATAGGAATTATTTTACTATTGTATTTGTATAAAAAATCAACTTCAGCTTCAGAAGTTTCTTTTTCTCTCCGCCAAAAAAATCTCTTGGTCAGCAAACTGTAATTGAGTGTAAGAAGTTCTTGTGCTACAATGTGTTCTGCTACTCTTCCGCGCCAGATATCTTGAATCTCTTTTATCGAAAAAACATCTTTTTGAACGCCTGCATAATAATTTACAAGTCCTGTGTCCAGCCAAAGTAATTTGGGACGTTTTCTAAAATTCGGCATCAATGGCATCTGTGTTGAAGAGGTGGGATACGCCAATTCGAGTAACATTGTTTTCTGTATGGTTTGAAATGCTTTACTCATCTCTCTCGAGGAAAAGGAGGTGTTACCGAATTTCTCAAACGAAATAGTCTCTGCTGCCGAATTCCAACCAACATCCAGAATAGTCCTGATTATCTGAATCAGATTTTGATTTTTTGTGTATTTTTCCACATCGTCTTTGTACGAAACCATCAGCGAATCATACGTGTCTTTCACGGATAGAATATCTCTGTTTTTTGCATATTGAACAATGGCGGCGGGCATTCCGCCAACAAGAATATAATCTTTGAACGAATCTATCAATCGTTTATGGATATGGTATCCTTCAAGTTTGGTAATTGCATTTGCATCAAAACCTCGTCCGGTTCCATCCAAAAATTCTAAAAACGAACAGGGATGAATTGCCATATACTGCACACGACCAACCGGAAACGAAATTTTGCGCATGTCAATTATAGTTTCTAACAACGAACCGGCAACAATAACATGAATATAATTTGCTTCTTCGTAAAAATATCGCAAAATAGCAACCGCAGGCTTTGAAAATTGAATTTCATCTATAAAAAGTAAAACATTCCGGTCTGTTCTTTCAATACTCTTCAAAAAAAATATGGCGGTTATCAGTTTTTCAACAGTTTTGTTGTCTTCAAATAGTTGTCTGTCATCTTCATTTTCCAGATTCAAATGCAGGAAAACATCATATTGTTTGGCAAATTCCCGTACCAATGTGGTTTTTCCTACCTGACGCGCACCACGTAATACAAGAGGCTTGCGGTTTTCATCCTTTCTCCATCGTTGCAGATATTTCAATGCCGTTCTTTGTATCATTTTATTAAAATATTTGAACTGCAAAAATACGGTTTTTTTAAAACTGTGCAAATATTTAGGGTATAATTAACATAAAAACTGCATAAACTTAGGGTATAATCAACCCAAAACGTGCACAAACTTAGGGTATAACTGACCCAAAACGTGCACAAACTTAGGGTGTAACTGACCTAAAACGTGCACAAACTTAGGGTATAACTGACCCAAAACGTGCACAAACTTAGGGTATAACTGACCCAAAACATGCACAAACTTAGGGTATAACTGACCCAAAACGTGCACAAACTTAGGGTATAATCAACCCAAAACATGCACAAACTTAGGGTGAAATCAATAAAAATTAGCACAAACAGGCAGTAAAACTCCTTAAATTATTATTCCAAGATCAATTTCTTCCCTTTCAAAACACTGAATCCCTGAACTGTTTGTTGTTTTTCAAAAGCCTTTTCTTCCGGTTGACAACCACCCACGGAAATAATCATTTTTCCGGGAATGATGCCATACTGTGCAAGAGCGTCAACAACCGCCATATTCTCCGGGGTCAATGTGAATGTCACTTTGCAGGTCTCTCCGGCTTTCAGGAATATACGTTGAAATCCCTGTAAAGAATGGATCGGAGTTGTTGACTTCATCTCCGGATGAGAAAGATAGAGTTGGACTACTTCATCCCCGTCTTTTAGACCTGAGTTCGTTACTTCTACAGATATTTCCGCCGTTTTACCGATATTGATTTCCTGAGGTGTGCTCAGATTTTTATATGTAAAAGTGGTATAACTCAGACCATGTCCGAATTTATAGAGAGTTTCTCCTGTAAAATAACGGTAAGTACGGTTTTGCATACTATAATCTTCGTATGGAGGAAGATCCGAAGTGTTCTTGTAGAAAGTAACCGGTAACCGTCCGGCAGGATTATAATCTCCGAAAAGTATGTCCGCAAGAGCCGTGCCTGTATCCTGACCTCCATACCATGCATTGAGAATAGCCGGTAGGTTTTCGTTCTCCCAATTAATCGCAAGTGCACTTCCGGTCAACATGACAAAAATAATCGGTTTTCCGGCGCTTTTCAGCTCTCTGAGCATCTCTGTTTGCACTTTAGGTAAATTGATGTCAGTGCGATCTCCTTTGTTGAACCCGGGGACGGAAACCGGCATTTCCTCGCCTTCCAGAGAGGGGGATATACCCCCGACAAAAACAATAACATCTGCATCTTTTATTTTATTTTTCAATGACTCCGGGTTACTTTTTTGACGGTCTACAGTTGCCAGACTGACGCCTCCACCTTCATTGTCCTGATAAAATTCAAATCGAAGCTTGTATTTCAGCCCTGCTTTTACGTCCAGCCGGTATTGTTCTACACGGGCTTCCTGATATCCCCAGCGGTTCATTACGTTTTGATCATCCACAAACAACCGGAATCCGCTGTCGTCGCCGGTCATTTCAAAACACACGTGTCCGTCGGCTTGAGGAGCATAAGTTGTTGTCCAGCGAACAGATAATTTACCGGATTGTAATCCTTTCATTTGTTCGTGTTGTTTAGTCCCGAAGAAATTAATTTCTTTGACATAGCGTGTCAGAGCCGGTTCTCCTTCAAATTTATTATTGTAGAAAATTTCTGATTTATATCCGGTTTTTCCGTCTATCTTCAGTTGATTGAGGATATTTACTGAAATGGAAATCGTGTCATCGGTAAGTCCAACGGCTTGATCGTAGATTATTTTAGCTTTATTTCCCAGTTTTTGGCGAATTCCATCCAACGGAGTAACGATATACGATGGGGAACCATTATAATTGGCCAGCAAACAAGTCGGATTATCGGCATTAGGACCTAGAACCGCAATTGTTTTGATATTCTTTTTCAACGGCAATGTTTCCTGTTCATTTTTTAATAAAACAATGGATTTCCTGGCCATTTCGAGCGATTGTTGGCGGCTTTCGGGCGAACAAACGGTAGAAAATGGTATTTGGCTGTATTTCACCATGTCATCCGGATCGAACATCCCCAACTTCATCCGTGCAGTAAATAACCTTTTGACGGCGATATCTATTTCAGCTTCGGCAATATCTCCTCTTTGGACGGCTTCCAATAATGCTTTATAACTTCTTCCACATTCCAGGTCTGTTCCTGCTATTGTAGCCTGGGCAGATGCTTCAGCTGCATCTTTAGACGTTTTATGAGTCTTGTAAAAGTTATCAACAGCGCCACAATCAGATACCACATAACCCTCAAACCCCCATTTGTTTCGTAAAATATCAACTAAAAGTTCGTCGCTGCCACAACAAGGTTCACCTTCAAACCTGTTGTAAGCGCACATCACAGAATAAGCTTCACCCGTTTTGATCAGTTTTTTGAAGGCAGGAAGGTATGTATCCCACAAGTCATACATATCAGGACGTACATCGAAAGCATGACGGTTATATTCCGGTCCGCTGTGAACAGCATAATGCTTAGCCGTAGCAACTGTTTTGAGGTATTTGTTATCATCCCCTTGTAAACCTTTGACGAAAGCAACCCCCATTTCTCCGGTCAGATAAGGATCTTCACCGTATGTTTCCTGTCCCCGTCCCCAGCGGGGATCACGGAAAATATTGATGTTAGGAGTCCAGAAAGTCAATCCGTAATATTGAGGTATAACTTTACTGTTCTGAGAAACCGAATGATGATATTTAGCCCGGGCTTCATCGGAAATTACCGTTGCAGTCTTAAACATTGCATCTTTGTCGAAAGTTGCAGCCAGCCCGATTGCCTGGGGAAAAACGGTTGCCCAACCAGCGCGCGCAACTCCGTGAAGACATTCGTTCCACCAGTTATAAGCCGGAATATCCAGCCGGTCAATTCCCGGGGCGTTATTCATCATCTGACCGATTTTTTCTTCCGGAGTCATACGGCCAATCAGGTCATCCACACGTTGTTCGATAGGAAGCGATGTGTTTTTGTACGCAGGAATCTGGGAAAAAGCAGATAATGTGTATGCACACAAAACAGTAATTACGATTGCATTTTTTATTTTCATGATAATAAAGTTAAAAGAAGACAAATGCAAAAGTATAAATAAACCTTGAAATTAATCAATATTCAGGATAATTTCTCCCCAATAAAATAGTTTTTTCAACTATCTGAAGTTTTCCGTCTTTCACATAAGGTTCGCCTCTTTCTGCAAGATGAGTGATCATTTCTTTCCTCCAGTATCCGGTGATCTTGGAATAATTCTTATCCGGAACTAAATTTTTAAGTTCTCCGGGATCTTTCGATAAATCAAACAATTGCTCCTCTCCTGTATGAAAAAACCAGATATACTTCATTTTACCATCGGTCAGGGCAGCCCAATAGTTCGCATTTTCGTAACAGGTAGCATGTTCCATATCAATGTATGGACGCCAGGAAGCTTCTTTGTCCTTTAATAATTTCACAACAGACATTCCATCCATATTCTCAGGTTGAGGAATTTTTGCAATTTCCAGAAAAGTAGGGAGGACATCCCTTATTTCAACCGCTTGTTCCAACGATTCTCCCCTTTGCAGGACGGTTTCCATGTTTTTGGGAGGTTTCACAATAAATGGAATGTGCGAAGAACCTTCATAGGCATACGTTTTCCTCCAGTGATAATGATCTCCCAGCATATCTCCGTGATCGGATATGAAAATAATCCAGGAATTATCATAAGTACCGTTTTCTTTCAATGTAGAAATAATTCTTCCGATCTGGTCGTCGACAAATGTGACGGTAGCATAATAATGCTTCCGGGAATCAATGGCGTGTTCTATTCCGAAATCACCGAAAGCCGCATCTCTTGTCATAGGCCGGTCGGCAAAACGTTCGCACCAGTCGCCAACGAAAGGGGAGGGGATATCCGTATTTTTGTACATATCGTAATATCGTTGTGGCGGATCATACGGACTGTGCGGACGGGCAAAGGATATCTTTAGAAAAAGAGGGTTCGCTTGATGATAATTGCGAATAAACCGTATTGCTTCGTTTCCAGTCCATTGAGTAGGATGTAGTTTTTCATCATTGACATACACTTTCCCGGTATGTTCATTCCATTTGATACCTGTGGCGTCCGGATCTTCTCCCGGAGCCTGCATCGCAAACCACTGTCTGTAGTCGCTGACAAAATCAGGAGATTCTACCCGTCCGGATTCATCCAGTAACGTTCCATCGAATCCGTGCAGGTTTCGTTGAGGAGTATAGTGCATCTTTCCGATGCCAAATGTGTAATATCCTGCATTTTTCAACATCTGAGGCATTTCGTTCGGATATTTCTTTGCAACCTTCGAATATCCCAGCATACCGTGTTTCCAGGGGGAAGATCCGGTTAATAATCCGGCTCTTGCAGGGGTACTGCTGGGTGTGGAAGTGTATGCATTCCGAAACATGAATCCGTCTTTAGCCAGTTGATCGATGTTAGGGGTGGAGATATTTTTATTTCCCATGGCTCCTACACAATCAAAACGTTGCTGATCTGTCATGATCAGAATAAGATTTGGTTTTTCCGGGGCTTGCTGAGCATAAATTTCCCCACTGCTTCCCAAGACAAATACCGCAGTTAATGAAGTTGATATTTTGTTCATAAAAGACGAAGTTTTTAAGAATTGAGATTGATAACTACCAAAAAAGGCACCTCTTTTCCGGAGATACCTTTTTTAATTCTATGGGAAAATCGAGTTATGCTTCACCTATCGGTTGGATAGAAACATATGAGCGATCATCTTTTCTTTTTTTGAAAACTACTTTTCCATCAACAAGAGCAAACAAGGTATGATCTCTGCCGATACCTACATTTTCACCCGGGTGATGAGTTGTTCCTCTTTGACGAATAATAATATTACCGGCTTTGCAAACTTCGCCGCCGAAAATCTTAACACCTAATCGTTTACTTTCCGATTCGCGTCCGTTCTTAGAACTACCGACTCCTTTTTTATGTGCCATTTTCTTGAGATTTTACTTGTTAAGCTACAATTTCCTTAATCGCAATTTCTGTGAACTGTTGACGGTGACCGTTCAACTTACGATGACCTTTTCTGCGTTTTTTGTGGAAAATCAGAACTTTTTCACCTTTCACATGAGAAATTACTTCTACTACTACTTTCGCGCCTTCAATTACCGGAGCGCCTACGGTCACAGCACCATCTTTATCCGCCAAAAGAACTTTCTCAAATTCAATTTCAGCGCCTTGGTCTGCGTTAATTCTGTGAACAAACAATTTTTGATCTTTTTCTACTTTAAATTGTTGTCCTTGAATGTCTACAATTACGTACATCTGTTTTTTGTTTACAGGTTACCTCCCGGGGGTGGACCGGCCTAAATGCGATTTTAACCAGTCACTTGTTCTACCCTCTGCAGAATTTCAGCCGACAAAGGTAATGATTAATTTTTGTATAAGCAAATTTTTGAGAATAAATTAAGCCTCTCCAACAGGGCCCATAATCGGAGGAGTAAAACCTTGTCCCTGAAGTTTGATTTCCCCCAATTGGGACTCAAATTTCTTTACATTGTCGATCAATGCCAACATCAGTCTTTTCGCATGTTCCGGAGTAAGAATGATTCTTGATTGTACTTTTGCTTTCGGGAGTCCGGGCATCATTCGTACAAAATCCACTACAAATTCAGATGAAGAATGAGCTATAACTGCAAGATTGGAATAAATACCCTGTCCTGTTTCTTCTGTTAGTTCAATTTGAATTCCGTTATTTTCCTGTTCTTTGTTCATTTTCAGATAATTTAAAATACAAAGATAAAAAAGTTTTATTAAAAATAAGAATCCGCCCAAAGATTACTTTGAAGCGGATCCTATTGCATAGTGTTTGTTATGTGCGATACATTCGTACCATGCACGATTATATTGAAAAATCGTGCCAATCTGAACTTAATATTTGATATTTAAAATAATCAATTGATTGATAGTAAAATAAAGATTTTACAACTTATCTTCGAATCCGAAGAGCGTATAATCCACCTGTATGTTTCCGGTTGTATCGGGTGTATCCTGTCGATCGCGCAGTCCGTGCGGATAATGCTCGGCGCGGTTGAGGGTGGTCTGCCAATAGCCGGCCAGGTCGTCTTTACCGGCGCGCAATTTCTGCCGCAGCAGACCGGTCACGACTGTTCTCACGCTGATCACGTCCGACAACAC
>JAIRZF010000111.1 GCA_031267385.1 Dysgonamonadaceae bacterium
GGTGCAAAGTTAATCATTTTTGATGACATTGTGTTTCAGCGGAATATTCGTGTAATGAAGGATTTATTTCTGCTCGACTGTTCTAATTTTCATGAATGAAATATTGCTATCAACCATCCAAGCAATCCGGGAATCTCGTATCCAAATATATGATATGGCTTTCCTCCTAATAAAATTTGAGCCAGAAAAAAAGCAACCGGAAAAGATAATGGAAAAGCCAGTAAAATCATCCAATTACCAATTACTTTATTTCGCCGGTCTTTCCTGTACTTTTTTTCTAAGGCTGCAACTTTTTCATCATTATATCTTCTGTTCAGCAATATAAAATCAATGATCTCCAATCCTATAAAAAGATATGGAAAAACAATCCAGAAATCTGTTTCATCAAAAAACAAATCGCATATAAAGAAGTTTATGAAAAGAGAAAAGACTAATATATAGGCTAAATGTATGGCTGAGATAAACCTAAACGCATAAGCATCCGGAACTGGAGTCCATTTCTTTTTTTTATGCCAGCGATACATCCTGTAAAATAAATAATCCTGTCCAAACATTTGTTGTTTTTTTACAAAGGACAAAAGTAGAGATTTTACATGTAATTGACAAATTATTAGAATGCTCTTCTAAAAACATCTTCTATGTAATCAATACCTAAATCGTCAATTAGTAATCCGCTCGCGCGGGCTTGTAGCGCTTGTAGCCCGTGCCGTACCGCAAACAACAAACGACAGGAGTATAGCGCGCTAATTTTTGCTCCAACATATGAAACGAACAATATTGACTCTGTTATAAATTATAACAGAGAGCATTTTTTAGATATTATAGAAGATTGGGGGAAATATTAAAATCCTCCGTTGGGCGCAGGCTCTGTCTGCGCCCGCACTATTCATAAACAATTGTCCACGCCTGTCAATCATTATCTATGGAGTATCTGTCATCCGAAAGGGATATGGAGTTTACAACTTCTCTTTCACTTGTCGTGTAAGGTAATACCCTCCCGTTTTATCCGAACCGATAAACTCAATAATATTGGCATCCTTTAAAATTTTGATATATCTGTCGGTTGTTGCCCTGCTTTTTCCCAATTTGGTTATCAAATCCCATCTATTCAAGTTAGGGGTATTCAAAAGGGCCTCAATAAGAGTGTGGATTCCGGATTTCACTTTGTCATTTTCCGCATTTTCATTTACGAGTTCGTCTATAATCTTGCAAATCCTGTTATTTACACTCTCATTCTCTAGATTTACATTCTCATTTTCCGAGTTTACACTCTCATTCCCCGGATTTACACTCTCATCCGCATCCCTGTATGTGATGGAGAAGACAAACTTTTCCTCGTTTTCAATGGAAATTTGATAACCGTCGAAATAGTATGGCGCGTATTTTTGTATGTTCTTTCTTCCCGACCCAAGTTCCTCCACCCAACCCAATTCATTAAACACACGGGCAATCATCGGATTTTTAGGGTGTGTTTCGAGGTTGTCAATCGTAACCGGATGCTGACCGGCGGGTTTTGTCCAATTCTCCGTAATTACCCTGTCCGAAAATACAAGAAACTTCGCCGGAAAAGAATGTACATATTCCCTGTGAATTAACAGGTTTGCGGCGATTTCACGGAATATCCTGTCGCGAATATCAATACGCTGAATCCCTTCGATATGAAACCTGTCCGGTAGGTTGCGGTTGATAAAAGTCATTAATCGCTGATAGGCTTCAATCAGATTGACACGGATATTATCCCTGTCGTCATAGCGAACGTCGGGGTCTGCAGGTTGCGGGTGCAGAAAACGTTCGTAAGTCATGTTCCGGTAGATGGTGTCCGTTTTATATGTCGGGCAGCAGCTCAAGATGGTGTTTTCTTTCCCGAACAGCAAGGCGGCTGCCAAAGTATAACCCGCTTTCCCGCTTTGACTGTCTTTGCGCCAAAGTCCGCAGGAACGGAGTATCTCCGCATCGTCCATTGTCAGCCACGGATGATTGTCCACCCAAACGCCTGCCAACCGCCTTGCCTTTCTGAATGTTTCTCCGTCCAAATCGGCAACTTCGAGATACGGCAACACTTCATTCTCCGTAAATTCCCTGTTTTTGCGCAGGTAAATGTTGTTAATCAGGTAATGGTTGCGGGTAATATCATTGTCCGCATCGCCGACGCGGTCGTAAACTTTGCCCCTGTAGCGGTGAACCTGCGAACTTTCGGGGATATAGATGTAGATGATTTTCTTGTCCTCTATGGTGAAAACTTCCGGGGCGAAATAAAATGTCGGCGTCAACGATTCCGGGTTGTTTACCGTATTTGCAAAATTTTTCATCATAGCGTCCACACAGTTTTCCCTTACACCGGTTATGTTTCCTTCATCGTCGATACCCAGCAGAAGATGCCCGCCGGAACGGTTCAAAAATGAACAAACCGTTTCAAAAACGGAGTGGTTTAATTCGGTGGGACATTTCTTAAATTCGACCGATATGTTTTCTCCTTCCCTGATGATGCTCTTAAGCTGCGACTGTGTCATATTTTACAAAAAATCTTCGGTCAAAGGTAGCAGAATTATTTGTAACCGGCAACATATTGCGAATTTATGAAAAATAATTGACTGAACTACAACCGGATACAATCTTTTTCAGCTGGCAAATGATACGAACATGCCGCTTTATTCATCCCTGTTGTTGTTTGCGGCAGGGACGGCAATCCCGCCGGCGGGGGCGAGGGTAATCCAATATCCGATTTTTTTTCGTTAACTTTGCAGCCGTAATTTTATTAAGGCATGAGGTTTTTATTTTTATTTATCACTTGTTTTGCAGTTGAATGTAAAGTAAAGGCAAAAGGAGGTTGTCATTAATTTTTATTTATGGAAAAATATAAAGTAGATTATAGTGAAACGTCTCATTTTAAAGGGATAAGAATTTTATTTGATTATCTTGAAGAAGGATTTGATTATGCACAACAAAATGACATTAAAGAAGTTTGTGTATGGACAGATGGAGATTGGTCAAAACAAAGTGTAAATTTTGATTTTTTAAAGAATAGGGGATTTGTTAAAACTTTTCATTGGTTAGTTCCTCTTGCAAAGAAATCTGACATTACAGGGATATATTA
>JAIRZF010000014.1 GCA_031267385.1 Dysgonamonadaceae bacterium
TACTGCCGGTACCCATCAGGTAGATAAAAGATGCAATCAGCGAAATCGGAATGGCGATTGCCACAATAAAAGTTGCTCTCCAGCGGCCAAGGAAGAATAATACGACTATGATTACGAACACGATAGCGAGCAGGATGGTCTCCGTCAGCGAATGAATCGAATTGTTGATAAAGGTGGATGTATCCATTACTAAAGACAACTGAACATCGGGAGGCAGTGTTTTCTGTAGTTCCGGCATCATATTGTTCACTATTTTAGCAATGGAGACGGTATTTGAACCGGATTGTTTCTGAACAACGATAGTTGCTCCCTTGACTCCGTTTGTATAGGATTCCTGTATCCGGGACTGGATCGTATCGTTAATACGGGCAACATCTTTCAAGTAAACGTTTTTACCACCGTGACTGCCGATAACGATGCCCAACAGTTGATCACTTTCTTTGAATTCTCCTTCAACACGTAAGGCATAAGTCTCGGTACCAATATCAAAACTACCTGCCGGGACGTTGAGATTTTCCGCTTGTATGACCCCGGCAATTTGTTCTACGGTCAGTTGGAACGTTTCCAGTTTTTCGGGAGAGACATTCACCTGTACCTGACGTTGAGGGGCTCCGACAATTGTAACCGCTCCGACTCCGTTTACACGATTCAACGGATTTGCAATTTTATCGTCCAGGATCTTATACAAGGAATTTACACTTTCATTTGCTGTTGCGGAATAAATCACAACAGGAACCATGTCCATACTGAATTTAAAGATGATGGGATTACTGATCTCATCCGGAAGTCGGGATTTCACCATATCCAGTTTATCCCGCACATCATTTGTTGCAGTATTGATGTCGGTTCCGTAATTAAATTCCAGTGTAACGAGCGACATATTGTCTTTCGACTGGGACGTAATGGTCTTTAAGTTTTCGCAAGAGTTTAACACGTCTTCGATAGGACGGGTTACATTTGTTTCGATATCCGAAGCGCTGGCTCCGGCATAGGCTGTGATGATCGTTAATTGGTTCGTCTCGATATCCGGGAACAAGTCAACCGGCAATCGTGAGAATGCGAACAATCCCATGATGGCAATTCCGACGAATATCAACGCTGTGGTTACGGGTTTTTTGACCGCGGTTGAATATAATGACATAAATATTTCAAATTAATTATTAGTGACTTCCACTGGTGTTCCATCAATCAAACGGGTTTGACCTGCTGTTACGACTATATCTCCGGGATTTATTCCTGAAAGGATTTCATAGTTCTCTGCCAGGCGTTGACCTAATTCTACTTTCTGATATTTCGCAACGCCGTCTTCTACGGTAAACACATATTTATCGTTTGAACCGGCTTGTTTTTGTACCGCTAAATCCGGAACGACAATACTTTTCCCGGCTCCGAAATTCAGGGTTACACGGGCGTACATTCCGGGACGAACACGCATATTTGAATTGTTGATGATAACTTCCACCCCGAAAGTGTGGGTTGTCGGATCTATTGTCGGATAAACAAGGCTGACTTTACCGGTGAACAGTTCATCTCCATAAACGTCCAGTTTGATGTCTACAGTCATACCGACTTTAACATTCGTAAAGTTTGATTCCGATACATTTATTACAGCTTTCAGCGGGCTTAACTGTTGCACGGTCAAAATGGGTTGTGCCGTGTATACATCTCCGTTATCGTAATTACGATCTGTGATAATTCCATCGATAGGGCTTCTCAGTTTCGTGTTTTCTTCCAAATTCTCAATGGCGGATGATAATACATCTATCTGGGTTTTTATCTGATCTACCTGTTGTTGAGCGATACCACCCACTTTTAACAATTCTTCATACCGTTGGTAATCTTTTTGCAGGTTAGCCAACTGCACCGTTTGTTGTTGCAGGGAATGGGATTCCATCTGAACTAATAATTGTCCTTTTTGGACACGATCGCCGACTTCAATATAGATTTTCTCAATGCGCCCGGATGTGGACGGTGTTATCTGATTGATAACATCGGCTTTTACATTTGCCGTATAGGTGGACAATTTTTCCACATCCATTAATAGCGCCGTAGTCGTTGTTACTTTTACTTTTTCGGTTACTTGTGTATTTTCTTCTTTTTTCTGTCCGCAGGAGATCAATAATCCCATTCCTAAAAACAGAGGTACCAACCTCCGGATAGTTTTTGTTTCCATATAGTTAATTGTTTTTACTTTTTTATTATCTTTATATCTTATTCATTTATAACATCTATTCCAAGGGTTTTATCCAGATCTGCTTTTGCCGACAGATAATTATAAATAGCCTGATTGAAAGCCAGGCTGGCTTGAGAATGTGATAATTCAGCATCATTCAGTTCCAATAATGTTCCCATCCCCGTATCATATCTTTTCTGGGAAATGATATACCCTTTCTGAGCCTGATTGACGGCGTCTTTAGTGGAGATGACCTGTTCGACGGAACTGATCATGTTATTGATGCTGTTATTGACTCCCAACTTCAGATTACGGACAATATCTTCTCTTTGAAGATCCATTTGTTGCAGGGAGACCTTGGTTTGCCTGATGTCCGATCTTTTCTTAAAACCGTCAAAAATCGGGATGGAAACCGTAAGTCCAATAGTGGAGTAGGGGTTCCATTTGTAATCTCCGAATTTGAAATCATTATTCATTGACATATACATATAGTTTCCACTGATGGATACGATCGGCAAATATTGGGCTTTGTAAAGTTCGACGGTCTTTTTGAGTTGTTTATTTTGCAGGTCAAATTGTTTTAAATCAGAGTTATTTACCAATGAAGTATCTATTTTTATTATATCCGAATAGAGTTTTTCTTCATAATCTTTCAGCTTCCCGGATGCAGCGACCGGTTGATCCATATCGATACCCATCAGGGCTTTTAACGATAAAGTAGCCAGGCTCAGTGCATTTTCGGATTGAACCATGTTCGGTTTGATATTTTTTACGCGAACATCTGCACGGATCAGGTCAAACTCGGATGTAAGTCCCTGGTCGTATTTGTTTTTTATATCGTTGTAATTCAGGATGGCATTGTCATAACTTTCCTTGAATACATTGTAGGAATCTTGAGCCAGAAGTACGTTATAAAATGCTTTCCGCACAGAATTGATCATGTTGATTTTTGAAGAATGTGCTTGTTCTACAGCCAATTCGACGTCCAGGCTACTGATTTGAAGACTTTTCCAAAGGGTCGGAACGACTACTGGCCAGCTCAAGTTTAATCCGCCGGACCAGTTATTATCACGTCCGACTTCAATTCCTTCATTTCCTCCACCGGAATCTGTAGTTGGAGCCGGCGTATTGGCTGCTATGTTTTTTTCCAGACTGCCGGATTGGTATCCGGAAACATCGTTTGAAAATGTTTGTGCAGTCCCTTTAATAATGGGATCCAGGACGCCTGACATCATGCCTGCGACATCAAATGCACCGTCCATGTACATTACTTGTTTTTTGAGTGTCCGGGTATATTGTCCGACAGCATCAATCTGAGGATAAAGTGCAGATTCTGCAGATTTTTTTGCGTATTTCTTTTTGCTGACCTCCATGTCCGCAATTTTAACGGTAGGATTGCTGCTTAGAGCAACCTCTATCGCCTTATCCAAGGTCAATTCCAAGGGAGTCTGCGCTTGTTGTGCACACATCAGCCAAGGAAAGGCGATGACCAATAATACAATACCAATCTTTTTGTTAATACCTATCTTCATACGTAAATAATTAATTTTAAAGGTTATATGGAATTCGCGTCATTAAACTGTTATTTGTTTCTCTTTCTTTCTTCGTCAAATTTGCGGATTAGTTCTGTAATCATTTTATCTCCTTTAGGAGTGGCAATACCACGTGTGAAATTCAAAATAATTGCCCGGATAAATTCTTCTATCGGGTATTTATCGGTTGGAAAAAAATCTCCCTCCAGTAATATTTTGAATTGAGATTTCAATATCCATGATAATATTTCAAAGTTGACATCATTTTCAATCAGCCCCTGTTCCACCCCTTTTTCTAAAAAAGGAACGATTTTTCCGATACCTGTTTTCTGTTTGGATTCAATTTTTTTATACAGTTTGGGATGATATTTTTTCAAATCATAAACGACAGATTTATTTGTTTGATGCATCTCTGTCAGCAATTTAGCATAAACACTCATCAAGGCTTCAATGACATTGTGCGTATTCCCGATCACTGTTTTCATCTCACAGTCTCCTTTTGCCATTGATTTTTCCAGACATTCGTCCAGAAGTTCTTCTTTATCTTTGAATACTTCGTAGAGCGTCCTCTTAGAAATACTCATGTGCGTTGCTATATCATTCATAGTGATGCTCTTAATTCCTCTATGAAAAAACAGCCCTGACGCTTCTTCAACAATCCTCTCTCTTAATTCCATGTATTTTGCGGTGAAATTGAGCTGCAAAGGAAATGAAAACTTTTGAAACAAAAAAAGTTTTTCAATTTTATTTGCGTTGTAATTGTTAAAAAAGGTTGCCTCGTCCCCCAAATGAATCTGAGGGTTATGTATACAAGAAGTGCATACCGCCTTTTTTCGTGGTTTACTCTGGGTAGAATAGGAATGATTTGGAAAATCAAAAAGGGAATGGTAACTACACCCACCTCTGTTTTTTTGCCTTAAAAATACGAGGTAGGTACGAAATTAAAGATATTCCAAATTCCGTTCAAT
>JAIRZF010000174.1 GCA_031267385.1 Dysgonamonadaceae bacterium
AGAATTTCAAAATTTTTATCTTTATATTGATTGTAAGCGGCTACTACATGAGGATTTTCATTGCGACAAGGGCCACACCAGGACGCCCAAAAATCAATCAACAAATATTTCCCCCTGAAGTCCGTTAATTTAATCTCTTTTCCATCCGGATCTGCTTGGGAAAATTCAGGAGCAACAGCTCCCAATGCCGTTTTCTTCAAACTATTGATCCTATCTGCAAATGCTTGTCCCTCTTTAGTCTCTTTCATTGCAGGAGACAACAGGTTGAATACAGGCTCAAGAGTTTCCACTTGAGGAGTGGCTCCGGCAAAATAACTTAAAGCGACTACACTGATAAAAGAATTTGGATTTGTCTGAATAAAAGATTTGTAAGCCTCCTTACTTTCATTATCCAAAGCAGTATATCGGGTTTCTATATTATTTTGGAATTCTTCCGATTTCTTGTCTTCTTCCGATGCTCCCCGATATTCAGTCATCAAGACGTCGATCTTCTCCTTGATCGGTTTCAGAGAAGCGTCCAGCCTCTGATTATCAGCATTGAGAACAGAACCTTTTATTGAGGCGTTTTTAATCGAATCTGCACTTGACACCTCAAATTTAACGGCCTCCAGATAAAGAGATAAATAATCATCCGGACGAACATTAGGAAGGTATGCAGCGCCGTCATGACTCACGATCAATGTTGCTCTGCCAGGACCATTTAATGCACCGGTAAACTCAAATGCGCCATTTTTTACGATAACCGAATCAAGTATATTATCGTTGCCGGCACGATAATTCAAGTATGCTTTAGCAGGGTCGTTCAGTTGTCCGATTTTTCCCTGCAAAACGAATTTTCCTTCCTGAGCCAATAAAGCAATAGGTAAAAGAAAACTTATAAACAAAATAATTTTTTTCATTCTTCTAATTTTAATTATGATTAGTTTTGCAAATGTACACATTTTAATGAAATTACGTTCCGCAAATGTATAAATTTTAATAAGATTACATTCTAAAAGTGTACAAATTTATTTCAAATTCTTTGCGAAACAAATAAATTGTTCTTACTTTTGCGGCGAAATTAAGAATATATAGGCTTGAAGAGACAAAAACTCCTCCATTTCAAGTATTTTTATAACAAAACGACAGCGCTCACATGAGTAATTCTGCTTTATTTCTAGTCGTGCTTATCACGGCGATATTTATGGTTGTTGCAGCTCTGCTGATTGCAAAGTGGCTTGCACCAACTTCCGATAACCCCCACAAAGGAGATCCGTATGAATGTGGGATTCCTACTCGTGGAACATCCTGGGTACAGTTCAGGGTGGGTTATTATCTTTTTGCCATCCTATATCTGGTGTTCGACGTAGAAACTGTGTTGCTCTTCCCATGGGCGGTCATCATGAAAGACCTGGGAGCGCAAGGATTGGTTTGTGTATCGTTCTTTTTAATCATCCTGGCCTTCGGGTTAGCTTACGCCTGGAAGAAAGGAGCCTTGAAATGGAAGTAAAAGATATCTATATCAAAAACATGAAGACCGGGGACTTCAAAGAAAATGAATACCTCGAAGAATATGTTAAAGAACTAAAAAACAACGGAGTAAATATATTTATCAGTAAAATAGACGACGTCATTAATTGGGGACGTTCCAACTCGGTATGGCCATTGACGTTTGCTACCAGTTGTTGTGGTATTGAATTTATGTGCCTCGGCGCCGCACGTTACGATTTTGCCCGCTTCGGATGGGAGGTTACACGTAACAGTCCACGCCAGGCTGACGTTGTTTTTGTTTGCGGAACCATCGTACACAAGATGGCTCCCGTACTGAAACGACTTTATGATCAAATGGCGGAACCCAAATACGTGATGGCTTTCGGAAGCTGCGCCATCAGCGGAGGGCCGTTCAAAAGTTCCTATCATACGGTGATGGGAGTTGATGAAGTGATTCCCGTCGATGTTTATATTCCCGGTTGCCCGCCGCGTCCGGACGCCATGATCTATGGGATGATGCAATTGGCGCGTAAAATAAAAATGCAGGAATTTTTCCGCCTGCCTCTGCAACCTGATATGAAACCCTATCTTGAGGCGGAACAGGAAGAATTAAAAGAAAAAGAGGAGGTTGCCGATGGGACAAGTAAATGAAAAACTGTCGACTTTGGCTTTTGCCGTCGTTGAAGAAAACGGAAAGACCCTGAATGTGACCGTTCCAAAAGAAAATTTATATGAAACGGCTTCTTTTTTACGGAAAAGTTGCAACTGTGATTTTCTGATGGATATTGTAGGAATGGATTATACCGACAGTTTAGGTACCGTCTACAATCTTTCCAACACACAAGATCCGGCTCAGTTAGTAGCCTTGAAAACAACTACTTCCGATCGTGAAAATCCGCTTTTGGATTCGGTTCACGATCTTTGGGAATCGGCCGGACTGTACGAACGTGAAGTCTATGATTTTCTGGGCATCCGTTTTTTAAATCATCCGGATATGCGCCGTTTGTTCCTGCGTCAGGATTGGAAAGGTCATCCGCTACGGAAAGATTATGATGCCAATCCGGCGCTAAATCCCGTCCCGATGGAAAACGAGCCGATTGAAGACATGGAAACTGTTCCGGCAATCGAATTGAAAATGGGACAACCGGTCGAATCTACCCGCAAATTATTTGCAGAAGACGAATACATTGTCAACTTCGGGCCGCAACACCCGGCTACTCACGGGGTTCTTCACTTGCGCGTTTCTCTCGAAGGTGAAATTATTAAGAAAATCGACCCGAATTTCGGGTATATCCATAGAGGTATTGAGAAAATGAGTGAAGCTTACACTTATCCTCAGATCCTCCACCTGACCGATCGTCTGGACTATCTTTCCGGAACCATCAACCGTCACGCGGTTTGTTTGTGCTGCGAAAAAGCGCTTGAACTGGAAGTTCCCGAACGGGCACATTACATCCGTACCATTTTTGACGAATTGACCCGTATTGCATCTCACTTATTGGGTTGGGGTTGTATGGCCATGGACATGGGATCGATCACCGCTTTTGTATATGGTATGCGTGACCGTGAAAAAATCATGGATATCTTTGAAGAAACTGCGGGCGCCCGTTTGATGGTCAACTACAATGTGATCGGAGGTGTTGCGCAAGACATTCATCCTGATTTCCAACGCAAAGTAAAAGAATTTATTCCCTATATGCGCAAGATGCTCAAAGAACACCACTTGTTGTTCACCGGTAATCCGATCGCACGGGGACGTATGGAAGGAGTCGGTTATCTGAGCAGGGAACAAGCTGTTTCTTTAGGAACGACAGGGCCTTCCGGACGTGCTTCCGGATGGAGTAATGACGTCCGCAAAATTGAGCCTTATGCTGCATATCGTCATGCCGACTTCAAAGAAGTATTGCGTCGGGAGGGCATGACATTCGACCGTTACATTATTCGTTTGGATGAAATATTAGAATCCCTGAATATCATCGAGCAATTGATCGACAATATTCCCGAAGGCGCGTATGCTGCCAAAACAAAAGCAATCATCCGTCTTCCGGAAGGAGAATTTTTCCAACGAGTGGAAAATGCCCGTGGAGAATTCGATGTTTACATCAATAGTAAAGGTGATAAGTCGCCTTACCGGATTAAGTTCCGTTCACCGTGCATGACTTTGGTTAATACTCTGATTCCGACAACGGTAGGGTCAAAAGTAGCAGACCTCATCATGATCGGGGCGTCGTTGGATTATGTAGTTCCATGTATTGATAGATAATGAAAAAATTAAAGTATGTTTGACTTTAGTGGTGTTACCAGTTGGATAGATCAGTTTCTTCGTTTATACATGAGCGATGGCTGGGCGTTATTTGTAGAATTTATACTCGTAGGAGGCGTCCTGTTAGGTGTTTATGCCATACTTGCACTGGCATTGATTTACATTGAACGGAAAGTTTGCGCTTTCTTTCAATGCCGTATCGGGCCAAACCGTGTAGGGCCTTTTGGAATAATCCAAAGTGTTGCCGACATGGTCAAGATTTTATTGAAAGAGTTGATCAAAATAGACAGGGCTGATCCCTTGTTGTTCCGTATCGCATCTTTTTTAGTGATCATCGCATCTATTTGTACTTTCGGAGCGCTTCCGTTCGATCCGGCCTTACATGCCGTTGATTTTAACATCGGGGTATTCTACCTGCTGGCTGTATCTTCTCTGGGAGTTGTCGGTATTTTGCTTGCAGGATGGTCGAGCAACAATAAATACACCATGATAGGCGCCATGCGGAGCGGCGCTCAGTTAATCAGTTATGAGCTTTCCTGCGGGTTAGCGCTCATGACAATTGTAATCCTGTCGGGGACGATGAAATTATCGGAGATTGTAAATCAACAAGCAGAAATGTGGTTCATTTTCAAGGGGCATATTCCTGCATTCATAGCTTTTATAATTTACCTGATTGCATCGCATGCCGAAACAAATCGCGGGCCTTTCGACTTACCTGAAGCGGAATCGGAGTTGACGGCAGGGTATCATACCGAATATTCCGGTATCCAATTCGGATTTTTCTATCTGGCGGAATACCTGAATATGTTCATTGTCGCCGCTATTGCCGCTACGATGTTTCTTGGAGGATGGATGCCTCTTCATATTCCGGGATGGGACGGTTTTAACAATGTGATGGATTTTATTCCTCCATTTGTCTGGTTTTTCGGAAAAACATTCTTCTGCGTATTTCTTGCATTGTGGGTTCGCTGGTCATTTCCGCGTCTGCGTATAGACCAGTTATTGAATCTGGAATGGAAAATACTAATGCCGCTGGCATTGATCAATATATTATTAATGGCTGTTTGCGTAATACTATGAAGCTGATAAACT
>JAIRZF010000330.1 GCA_031267385.1 Dysgonamonadaceae bacterium
GCGCCTTCGGTTTCAATAAACTCACTGCTCCAAAACGTATAACTTACTTTGCGGGGATAGGTTTCATGCTGTTTCCGGTATTGCTCCAATGTGGCGTTCACCAGGGACACCCCTTTCTCCCAGGCTATTTCCGAAGGGGTAGACTCGGCATTGATTGCATACAAGTTACGTCCTGTAGGTACGGCTGTCGGGTTCGCAACCGCATCGCCTCCCGAAGAAGGGACGATATAACCTCCGGCAAGTGCGTTTATCAGGGATTTAAATTCCACTTCGGGACTTTGTTCCAGGGCATTTCTGTAAGCTGTGATATTATTGATTGTCCGTTCAATTTCGACAATAGCTCTTGCCCGGGCTTTTTGTTCCGGAGTGTATTCTTCTTTGGGTTGTTCAGCGGGCTTGGACATTCCAGCGGGCTTGGTTTCTTCCGCTTTCTTTTCTACGTTTTCCGGTTTCTTGCCGATTTTCGGTATCCACGAAGGATGCCCGCCGCCGCTTGCTTTTTTCGATTCGGAAGCAGCCGGGGAGGGTGTCGTTTCGGGAGTTGCAGCCGCCATCATCGTCATTGAGCGGCGTTTGGGCGTTGTTATCTTTTGGGCTTCCGACAGATCGCCGGCAGTAATATGCGCGACGGAGCAAATCAGGGCGTCGTTCACAGGCGTTCCGTTCAGAATACGATTGACCACCGATTGTGCCGGTTGCAGGTAATTCCTTGTGAAAAAGGATTTGTTTTTCAGTTGAACTTCTGTTACCTTTCCGGTCAGTTTATCCAAATTAGCCACACTGTAGGCTATTGGGTCGGCGCTCATCGCCTGTACGGTAGACCGGATCTTTTCCCGGCTGTATGGTATGCCCGAAGTATACAAATGTCCGGTCATTTTTTCGTTGGCGATTTCTTCGGCGAAGTTTTCAATCCGTTCTATTTCCTCTGTTGTATAAGGAGTAGAAGAAATGCTGTCCAATCGTAAATCGCGGTGCAAGCCCATTTTCACGGCAAGTTTTTTCACTTCCGAAGCTTTTCCGGCATTTTCTGTTTTATAATATTCCCGGATAGCGTCGTGCAAGGATTTGAATTGTGAACGCATTTCGGTTTCCATAAAAGCCGGAGTCAGGTACGAAACAGTTGCGGCGTATGAACGGCGTTTCGCCATCATGCTTTCACCGATATTCCCGATCGTGTAGTAATAGAAATGCGGGACATTACCCACCAGGCGGTCAGGCCAATCGTTATCGCTCAATGCGACCTGCTTTTGCGGGGTAAATTCCAGACTTCCGTGCGTGCCGAAATGCACTATGGCGTCGGCTTTAAAGTCGTATTGCGACCAGAGATAAGAAGCAATATACGTGTGAGGGGGAGCTGTTTTTGTTCCGTGAACAATGGCAAACCCGTCACTGCCTGATCCCGCCATCGGTTGCGGAAGCAGGCTTATGTTCCCCAGTAGAATACGAGCTACCGCAAGATACGAATTGCCGTCTTGCTGTACGGCCATGTACTTGCCCGGGGCTTCGCCGAAATGGCTTATCACATCGGCGTATATTCCGGCGGGTATGGATCTTGAAATCCACGATTCGTAAATCTGTTTTTCAACCAGAGCCGGGTTCCCGTTTTTCAGGAAGTCGTCGAAAACGCCTTCGGCATACGTGCTTAAAACAGCGCCTTGTGTCATCAGCATTTTCTCGAATTCTTCCACATTGGCAGGAAGATTATCGACTTTATAACCTTCGGCTTTCAAGTGTTTCAAGAAATTGTACAGCGAAGGAACCGTTTCCAATCCCTGCGCCGTAAGCGTCGATTGTCCCGCTCCCTTGAAATAATAAATAGCCAGCCTTTTATCGGCGTTGTTTTTCCGTTTAAGCGAAATGAAATTGTTTACGATTTTCGTGAAATTGTTCAAACGTCCGGGAATGGCCTTGAAGAGATACAAACCGTCTTTGTCCACTTCCTGAGCATTGAGGGCATAGGGATATATCGCGCCATCGAGTTCGGGCATCACAATGCTTTGTGACATGAATCCGCCGAACATTCCCATGGGGTCGTCCTCCCATTCTTTTTGCGTTTGTAAAATGGTGAGCGGTGCAAAAACAGGAATGTTTTGTTCTTTCAACCATTCTACGGCGGTATCGCTCTGACCCATTACCATACGTCCATGAGCGAAATAGATCACGGCGTCGGGACGTATTTTTTTCAGGAAATCCAGGCGTTTCATAAAGGAAGAAACCGGATAGACATTTAGTCCCGAACGTTGCAGGGAGACGATTAAACTGTCCACGTTGTCTTTATTACCGCTGAACGGGTCGTTCATTCCACCGAGGATAGCGACTTTCGGAGCGTTTTCCCTGTAAAAGCCGTTCTTTTTCAAATAGGCTTCATATTCTTCAAGTTCTGAAAGCGAAACGTTTTCGTCTAAATGATACAGTACGTCAAATGCACTTTCAACCACGGAATCCGGAGCGTTGACAAAAAATTTTTTCTTGTCGATATCCCGGCGTATATAACGGGCGAGACTTTGGTAGTTTTTCTTATTCCCGTTTTTCAGGTAGTCGTCAATAGCTATCCTGTCGATGCTGTCCAGGTTGCAGATATTGTTTTCCGGAGAAGTCGCGCCATAGATAAAGATTGGTTTTCCTTTGTCCGCCAGCTTTTGGATTTTAGCCCGTTGTTCGGCTGAGATATTCAATCCCATTCCGAACGCCAGGACAAAATCGTACCGGTTCAGTTTATTTAATTTATCGGTCGCAACCTCGTCATACCGGATAAACCCGTCGGCATTTGCCCTGATGATACCGGTTGTCTGGAACGGTTGGAAATTGACCAGCGCGATACGTGTTTGGGAAGCCATGTTATTCCATAAAGCCCATGCGATTCCAATTACGATTCCAACGAGTACTAGTAACAATGCTAATGAAAGCATTTTTTTTCTTCTCATCGTATTGTTTACTTTTTGATAAGTTTCTGTACCTGGTTGTTTGTTTTCACAAAATAGATTCCGCCTGGTAAATCGTTAACAGAAACTGTATTCACTCCTGTTCTTGCCGGGATCCGTTTGACAACGACTCCTGAAAGATTATAGATTGTAATTTCCGCATCACTTGTGTATCCGGTTAGTTCAACATTTAAAACGGTTGTTGCCGGATTCGGGTAAACGCTGAATTTTACTCCGTCCGGATTGGTTATGCCGGAATTTCCCGAAGCCGGAATTTCAGCATATTCCATGTCGATGAATCCACCTTTGCCTTCTTCATCGAAAAATTCTTTCAGGTATACTTTGACATATTTTCCGTTTGCCAGTTTGAAAACGACTACGACAGGGTTCACTGAATTTCCGCTCATTCCCAAGGCAGCCCAACCGTTTGTTGCTCCACAAGCCAACAGTTGTGTGGCGCGAACGGGAGGCATGGGGAACAGCCGCTGATAGAACGTGCCTGTAAGTAGTTTGTCGGCTTCATACCCGTTTGCAGGCGCTTGAGTCAGGTTTGCGTAAATTTCATCCAAAGAGGTAGAGGAGGAGGCTTTATCGGCAATCAGGAGCGCTCCTGCACCGTTGGTACGGATATCACTTCCGTGAAAAGCGATGTCCCAGTCCGTACGGGCGGCCCACGCTGCATCGGGGACTTCGATTCCGATATTTCCCTGAACGTCGGTTAATGTGAAATCTCCTGCGCCGACAATTTCACCACTTGTGAAAGAGAAATAATTCCATTGGGCAAAGTCCGGGTAATCTCCGACATTCACATCGATAAGTACGTTTTTTGCGTGACTGCTCATGTTAAAAGACAACAGAGCGGTAAATAATAGGGTAAAAATCTTTTTATTCATGGATTTTATTTGTTAGTTGATTATTATTTGTTAGTTGATTCTTGTTTCGTAATATCCAGATTGATTGTTCCGTCGGACTGGTAAACATATTTCATCGTAACTGTACCGGATGCTCCACGATCGCTTTTGAAATTCATTAAATGTACTTTTGCGTATTTCCCATCGGCCGTGCGAACTACAAATACTTTTTCTGCGTATACCCATAATCCGGACATCATGTCTTTTAAGACCGCCCAATTTTTGGTTACAGGATTAACTCCGGTATGTGCATACCCGATTTGTCCGGACATCATCTGGCTCATATCATATATAACCGAATC
>JAIRZF010000064.1 GCA_031267385.1 Dysgonamonadaceae bacterium
CTGCTTGTGTGGAATTCGGGTCTTCTTTTACCGATTCTATATATGTGGACGAACCGGATTTGAATCCCGATTCGGAATTATATCCTTTTAATAAATGGCTGGAAGATACCTATTTGAAATCCTATAATCTTGACTTTCGCTATCGAATGCAAGACGTTGGCTCGAATACGGATTTTAATTTGGTACCTACCGATTTGGAAAAATCAAAGCAGATGGCCATACTGGTTAAATATTTGTGGTTTGACGCTTATAATGAAGTGGTAAATCCTGAATTTTTGAAACAACATGGTCCGCGCATCATCCACCTGATCGGATCGGGCGCCTATAATCCGCGATTAGGGACGGTAGTATTAGGTACGGCAGAAGCGGGAATTAAAATTACGCTTTACAGTTGTAATGAAATGGTTCCCAGTCGCATTGAGGAATTGAATGAATATTATTTCAAAACAATGCATCACGAGTTTGCTCATATCCTGCATCAGAAAAAAACATATCCTAAAGATTTTGAAAAGCTCTCGGCCGGCTATTACGACCCAAGCTATTGGCAGATACGAACCGATTCCGAAGCGGCTTCCTTAGGCTTTGCGTCCCCTTATGGAAGTAGCCAGGTGCGTGAAGATTTTGTGGAAATCATTGCGAATTATATTGTTAAACCGGAAGACTGGTGGATAGAGTGGAAAAAAATGGCGTCCAAACCCGGCGTCAATAGCAACAGAGATACTATTGCTGATCCCTTGGACGGCGAAGCGATCATCAACGCTAAAATTGATATTTGCCGTAAATGGCTGAAAGAATCATGGGATATAGATTTGGATTCTTTGCATAGAAATGTGATGGAACGTCAGCTTCATATTGACGAAGCCCTTGCCAAAGGATACGCAGAGATTGAAAATTATAAAATCAATAATAATGAAACAGAATAGTCATTTATATTTTTTATTGTCCGGTTTGATTTTTATTTTAACTTCATGTGTAAGAACCGAAGCGGATTTGTTTGACGAATCGTCCGCTTTGCGCTTAAATCATGCAGTTGCCGACTCCAAAGAACTTCTTTTATCGGCAAATAACGGTTGGGTGATGGAATATTTTCCGACAAATGATAGCGCCGGAATTAATTTTCTGATTAAATTCCATCAGGACGAAATGGCTGTTGTTGCAGCCAAAAACGAATATACGCCTAATTATACCGAATCGAAGGGTGCGTGGAATGTGATTGGCGATACAGGGCCTGTACTCACATTTGATACGTATATTGATGTTTTACACTTGTTTTCGGATCCGAACAAAGGGCCGGAAGAAAATTTGGGAATAGGATATGGCGGCGATTACGAATTTATTATTATGAACATTTCTGATAATCTCATCCAACTGAAAAGCAAAAAAAGAGGAATAACTATCCTGATGCACCGCTTGGACGAAAATCAGGATTGGCAGGATTATTTCAAGTTATTGGATGAGATGAATGCAACTTTGTTTCATAAATATGCACCACCTCTCAGTCTGTTTGTGGCTGATTCATTGTTTATTTTATCGAATGGAATTTCTCATAAATTTGATGTTATTCCTTATGAAGCCGATACTATTGTTGTCAGTAAAGAAAAACTGCCGTTTATTGTGACCAGCTATGGATTTCGTTTGATAAAACCATTTAACGTCGGGGAAGTATCTGTTCAAACTTTTACGTTAAGCGAAGACAAAACTTATTTGTATACTGTTGAAAATCAAGATGCACGCATATCTAATTCCGTTTCTTCCTCATCTTTTTTCTTCGACGAAAAGAATTGGGCGACTAATCGCGCCTGGGTAATCGACAGTTTGGACTTGGGAGGAACTTTCAAAACCGTTTACGAACAAGTGGTTGGCGGTTGCAGTACAGCGCTTAATGAAAACTTTGAACGCTTCTTTTTTCAATACAAATCCAACCGTAGATCGTCGACGCTTTCTTTTCAAAGCAAAACCAGAGCCAACAGACCTTCTATCTACGAGGGTGCATTTGATTTTGATATATCACGAAATGGAAGTAATGACAAGGAAGTTGTGTTCACTTACAAAGGAAAAGCGGATGATAATGGAACTTTCTACAAAAACAAAATTGGCGCTTTTCAACAATTCGTAGATTTAATATCGGGAGATTCATTTGCGCTTACAACCGACAGGACTCTGAGTTTAGCGAAATTAAAGTTTACAAGTGTTTCCAATCCGGACAATTATTTTGCGCTCACAATAGAATAAAAAGATTTATATGAATATTATTTACTTAAAAAACAGATTAAAATGAAGGAAAAATTGTTGTTTATCATATTATTGCTTGCTTCTATGGGAGTAAGCTACGCCCAATCGCTTTCGACAAAAAAATCGAAAGATTTTAGGAGCGCAAACGTGTTGGTTGCCAAGGACAAACAGCTTGATGCAGAAAAAGTAAAAAAAGTGAACTTAGAAGTTAAGAAGCAAAGCCTTACTAAATCTGCTGTTCGAAAAACGCTTTATTCTAAGGAATTAAGAAATGGAAGCCAATATCAAGTTGTCCGGATGGAAAATGGTATTGTGAAAAAGAGATTGCTTAATCACTCCCCAAAATTACAAAATAAAATTCTCAACGTCTCCAACCCGGTTCAAAATGGAATAAAGAGAGTGTCTGCTGCGGAAAACTCTTTGTATAAAACTTTTGAAGAATGGGATGGAACTACAAGGGATTGGATTCCGGCAGGATGGACAGATTTGAGCAAGGCAGAGCTTCCGACTCTCTCAGAGATTATTACTGTTTACGACGATACGCTTAATTTTACTTGGGAGACCGGCAAAAGAGTGTCGACCGGATATTGTGGCAGGGTACAATATGCATTTCCTTACGAGATTGAAGATGGAACAGATACGATAACAATAGCGCCATCGCCTCAAGATGAATGGCTTATTTCTCCGGAAGTAGCAGCAGTAAAAGCAGGTTATGTTTTTTCTTTTGACTTATATTACGATCCATTCTGGTCGCGTTATAACTATGAAACAGATGAATTTACTGATATGCGTACAACTGTTGAAGCCTTAATTTCTACTGATAATGGAGCTACTTGGACAAAGAAATGGGATACCCAAGAATATGCAAATAGCTTTTCCGATGATGAGCTTTGGGGGATTATCTTTGGTGAAATTCCTCTTAATTGGCTTCCTGTCTCTATCGATTTAAGTGAATATGCAAATCAAAATATTATAGTAGCTGTTCGTTATATAAATGATGACGGCGAATCGGTATATGTAGATGCTATAAGTGTAGATTTTCCTCAACCGGAGGCGTTTTATAGACATCCGACAGGTTATTTAATTTCAGGTTTTTCACCGGACTATTATTCCCTTTCTGATCTAGTGCAACCAATAAATATGATTATAGGCAATGCTTACACTCCTACACAATGGACAAGTAACACAAAAAATGCAGAAAGTATCAGTTGGAATTTTGGAGAAGATATTATAGTTGATGAAGCGAATCCTGTTTTAACTCTTCCCTATGACCGGCGCGAAGCTCCTATTTTGAGCGTTGCCGGCAAAGAAAATACCGTAACTTACCAATGGGGAGTAGCAGGGGAACAAAATCTTTTGCAAACAGGAGGAGATAATATTTGGAATTTCGGAACATCCGCTAAACCCGATTGGTGGACATTTGGTTTAGGAAATTATGATCCACGATATCAGTTCGCAATCTTTTCGGATATTAATGCAGAAGATCTTTCTGACATAGGAACCTTTACCGGAGTCGGTAATTATTTTGAAAAACCGGCTAATAAATTTATATTCGAAAATTTTTACGTACATTGCGGAAATATAAAGGCCAAAGAAGGAGAACCGGTAAAGCTCAATATTTATGCAGTAGGCGCGGATGGGACTATTGAGCGGAAATCTATTGCTAGTTCTGAAGTTTATCCTGAAGATTTTATCTTAACTGAAAATGGAGGGTATAAATATTATACCGTACCATTTGCTTCTTTCAAAAAAATCGGTCAGGATGGTCGTCTTGAAACACTTGATTATGTAGAAATTAATACTGCATTTTTTGTCGAATTTGTTAATTATGAATCGGCCGATATTTTCTTTCAAGGTGAAAATCATTCAACAGGAACAGGTTATGCTTTTGTTACCTTTGAAGAAGGCTTTCTCTCTATGAATGACTTAACTGGGGGACGGTTTAGTACTTCTGTGCTTTTCGATATGGATGCTATTTTCCCATTCTTATATGCGGAAGATAACCGGTATGATGCGCCTCTTGCAGGTGGCACTAAAAATTTGGATATTATAACCTTTTGGCATCCTGACGAATGGTGGGAAGAATATCCGGATTGGATTTCTTTAGGAACTCCTGTGGGCAATCCTACAACAGGTAACGTTACGTTGCCGGTTACTGTTGCCGCTTTACCTGCGGGGATTTCCGGGCGTAGTGCAAATATCAATATGGCTTCTTTCGGCTGTGATCTTATATTACAAGTCAAACAAGGAGATGCTGATTGGGCGCTTGGGATAAGTAATTCTACGTTAAAACCTCAAGCGGTTGCGGTTGCTCGTCACGGCGACGACTTCGTATTATCCTATCCGGCTTCTGCTACTTCCGTAGCCGTTTACAATATTGCCGGTCAGCGAGTAGCCGAATATGAACTGAATGTTACCGGAACTTATACTTTGCCTGCCGGTAATTTAGCAAAAGGCGTATATGTTCTTAAATTCAACGGAACAAACAGTGCGATTAAAATACTGAAATAAATAGAAGTAAAGCGAAATAAAAAAACCGGCGTTTATTGCGCCGGTTTTTTTATTCCGTTTCATTTGGCATTTACGCCACCCGCGTGGCTAAATAGCTACCTTTGCTCTCTCCAATTAAGAAACAATCCGTTTCACGCTTTTCACGCCTTTTATTTTTTGCAAGCGGTTCAAAAGGGTGTGGATATCATCTACGTCGTGTACCGATACTTCAATTTGTCCTTCAAAAAATCCG
>JAIRZF010000088.1 GCA_031267385.1 Dysgonamonadaceae bacterium
ACCGCTGATATTGACAACATCATCTCCCTGATATTTTACAGTACATTCTTCGATGGTCGGCCCGACGACGTCGAATTTACAGTGAAAACCGTCGGCTCTTGCCGAGCGTAACTGCTCTATTGGCCGGCCGGGATGATTTCTCTTCCGGTTTATTTCACACTGATAATAATGGGAATTCTCACATCCGCCTTCAACAAAACCCATACTGGGAGAATCATAAAGCGTTATCTTTTCGAATTTTGTATTTTTGCTGTATTCGGTAATAATAGCGTGTCCTCCGCCATTTACATTATTGAAATCAATATAGTCGCCGACTTTATATACGCCGCTTTTGGCTCCACCGATATCCAGCGTAACTTTTCTTGTTTCGTTATCAACCTGTATGGCGCTTGCAGCATAAGTCGAATGGAAATTTTTCACTAATTCTTTTGTTTCGCCGTCATATATTAAAATGCTACTTTGAGTCAAAGAAGGATCAAGCATCGGATATCCTTCATGAATTTCCACTTCCAGCGTTTTGTTTCCGTTTGATATGCCGGTAATCGTGCCTTGCGTAGAGCAGGGCGAATCGTATTCTATGAAAAAATCAGAGAAAGTTACATTTTCACAATTATTAAAATGAAAAGCGGTCGTCTGTTTATTGCATATCAACGTGGAGCCATTGCCGTTAATATGCAAATTTTTCTTGCCGGTTATATTAAAACTTCCACGTTTGTCCAAATCCAAGGTGTAGACGTCCTTTGGAATATTTACAATCCCCTGCTCAGGAAGCGTCCCAATTGTATTATAAAAATCAGGGTAATCACCGGCAGCCATTTTTGCGCCCGAGAGCAACAAAATCAACAACGAAATAAATCTTATCATATACATTTAATTATTTATGTTATTTTATCAAAAAATTTACAATTCAGATTCTTTACAATTCTCTTTGTTCACTACAAAATGCCGATCTTTTCCATCAGTTAACCACTCAAGATTAAATGTGGCAAGTATCAGACTGTATACATTCTTTCCTTCTTCATTAATTGATTTTCCTTCATAAAGGCAATGGATCAGACCGTCGGGAGTAACAGTTATATCGGAATAGGCAGAAAAACCGGGATCAATTACTTTTGTTACAGGCCATGTAATCCCTTCATCATAACTCATGCGCATGGTAAGGTTGGAACGGCTACGGGTAAAAGCAGAACGCGGGGTATCTTTTAATACCATAACCGGATTCTGCCGGCTATCAGGATTACAGAATAAAATACGATTTTTCGGTTCATCCGGCTGAATTGTATATCTACACAGGCTTGCTGCACATATCGGTTCAAAAAAAGCATCGGCAAATAATGGTTCCGACCAGTTCGACACCCCATCAGGACTATAATTTACTAATCTTCTGTAATTATGTGATTCGTTCCTTGAATTAAACATTACCCTTCCGTCAGCTAATTGAACACAACAGGCTTCATTGGGGATCACCGTAGTATCATTATCGCTTACCGCCATATCGCCGGCTTTCCATGTTTTCCCGTGGTTATCGCTATAAACCGGTACTACAATAGACGGACGATGGCTTTTTCCTCCATTTGACAACCAGAAAGGTACTATTAATCTGCCGTTGTTTAATTGAATGCCATGTCCGGGACCGGGCGCTAAAACATTCCATGGATAAATTTTATTAAATCCGTCAATTGCAGGGGTTATATCTACCGGTTTTGTCCATGTTTTTCCATCATCAGTTGATTTTATATAAAAGCATTTTGCAAAATTTAAATGATAAAGTAAATGAATTTCATTTGTCACATAATCTACGACAGGAGTAGGATTTTCGCAAGGAAGGCCATTTCCAAAAGCTATTGATTGTATTGCACTCCATGTTTTACCGGCGTCTTCACTTCTTCGCATAACAATATCAATTGGCGCCCAGTCTCCTCCATCTCCATTACGGGCTCCGCAAAATGCCAACAATACTCCATTTTTTGTAGAAACAATGGAAGGGAGACGATAATTAAAATAACCATCATTACCGGCAGTGAATAGAATTTGTTTTTTAAACTCTCCAAAATCCTGTCCCAAACAAGCTATTGTTACAAACAGAAGGTTCACTATAATATACAGTATTCTCATAAATTGATTTTTAAATTATTTTTTTCTTAAATATAAATTTGAACAAGAACAAACTTGCGTGCGTCTATTTATTTTTTCATTCCTAATACTTCTCTTGGTGAAATACCGTTCACTTCCGTAAAGCGATTGGAAAAATAGGAATAATTAAAATAACCAACCTCATACATTACTTCCGTTATGTTCAGCCCTTTTCCTTTGAGCAATTCATACGCTTTCTTCATTTTTATTTCTTTAAGATATTGAGAAGGTTTTTTGCCGATAATGGCCGCCATTTTTCGATAAAGCTGCATCCTTGACACATACATTGTTTTACAAATATCTTCTATTCCAAACTCCGTTTTGGAAATATTTTCCAAAACGACACTTTCAAATTTTTCCAGGAACAAACGTTCTTTTTCATTCAACTCGGCTTTCCCTTCATTTATATTTTTTACCTCTTTTTGAGTTAATTTCAGGAGATTTTTAATTCTCAATTTCAGAATTTGGGCGTTAAACGGTTTCGTAATGTAATCATCAGCGCCATAACTTAGTCCTTCTATTTCGCATTCTTGCGTTACGTTTGCGGTAAGTAAAATAATGGGGATATGGCTGGTTGCTATATTTTCCTTACATTTTTTTGTCATTTCAATACCATCCATAACAGGCATCATAATATCACTTACAATCATATCAGGGATGTTATTGAGCGCCATATTATATCCTTCTTCTCCATTTTTCGCCATAAGTACCGTGGCGTTCTCTTTTAAAAGTTTTTCCATGTAATCCAATAATTCGTAATTATCTTCTACAACAAGTATTATCGGTTTCGTCTGAGGTTCTGTCATTGGGGATTCATTATCAACAGTTATCGCATTATCGTCTGCTTCCGGTTGAGAGTCTTTTATTTCGTATTCCTTATATTCGTTTCTGCCGACAGGTATTTCTAATGTAAAAATAGATCCTTCGCCTATTCTACTTTTCACAGAGATATTGCCTTTATGAATTAAAGCCAGTTGCTGACTCAGATTTAATCCGACGCCGCTTCCTCCCAATGTTCCGGGTATTTGATAAAACCGGTTAAATATTTTATCAAATTCTTTTTCTTCTATCCCGATTCCGGTATCTTCAATTGAAATATATAATTTACTATTATCGTGGTTTTGATAGGCGTAAATAGATATTCTCTTCTGATTATCCGTATATTTTATCGCGTTCGACAGCAGATTGGAACATATTTTTGTGATTATTTCCTTATCGCACCAGCAGTAAATAGAGCTTAAATCATTATAATACTCTATGTTTATCTTTTTTTGTATGGCAATGCTCAGAAAATAATTCTTGATATCGTCTAAAATAACAGAAATGTTTTCTTTTCTGATATTAAGCGTATATTTTTCATTCACGATTTTCCTGAAATCCAGAAACTGATTAATCAATTGCATCAGCCTGTTAGCATTATTTTTTATAACATTCAATTGAGTGTTAAGATATTTATCGTTATATGACTTATTTAAAAGTTCATTTACAGGAGCGATGATTAGAGAAAGCGGCGTTCGTAGCTCATGAGTAATGTTTGTATGGTACATAAGTTTTGCCTCCGTTATTTCGATTTCCTTTTTATGTTCAATCTGCTTTAGAAAGAGTTCGTTTTTAATTTTTCGCCTGTCATTAACATATTTATAAATAAGGTATAGTAGGATTGCGATCGTAGTAATGTAGAATAAATACGCCCAAATGGTATTCCATGGAGCCGGTTTTATCGTAATATCCAAGCTTCGCGATTCACTCCAGACGCCGTCTCCATTGGCACTCTTCACCAATAATGTATATTTCCCGGAGGGAATATTAGTAAATGTTGCAGAGCGCACTTCATTATTTACGTATATCCAATTGTTATTAAAGCCTTGCAACTTATAGAAAAAACTATTTTTCGAAGGATTGCTGAAATGAAGGGAAGCAAATTCGAGCGTAAAGTTATTTTCATTATATTTCAATACAATTTTTTCTGTCGATTCAATAGAGCTTTCCATGATTACCCGGCCATTATATTTTTCCCTCAATAAAATGGTCGAATTATTTACGCTCAAGGATGTAAACTGGGTTTCCGGGGCAATGATATTTTCATTTAAAGAAGACAGATCAACAATATTAATTCCATCTATTGATCCAAGATACAATATGTTATTTTTTGAATCAAACATACTTCCTTCGCTCAAAATGTTGGTATTTAATCCATCGGTATTGAAAAACTGAGTTACCCGGCCATCTTTCGGGGAGTAGCGCAGTAATCCCATGCCTGTGCTCAGCCATAAATTTTGATCATTGTCTTCAATAATAGCAACAATTTTGTACGTCCGGAGACGTGAATCGCCTTCTATATATCCTAATTGAAAATTTCCAACAGAATCGGTTGTCAATTTTTTCAAACCGGAATCGGTTCCAATGTAAACGGAATTGTCGGAAGTTTTCAGCATCGACCAGATATGTTCTTCTTTTTCTTTTAATTGCAGCGGGTCTAAAGGGATGATTTTTTCGACGTCCCCGATATCCGAAAGATTCGCAAATAAGATTCCGGCATTTTTTGTGCCGATCAAAAGGGAATTCGCATTTTCATCGAAATGAATAAGCGTAATATTGTTGATTGCATGAAGCGATTCATAGGGTTGAATATCGTTCAAGCAAAAAACCGGTTCGCCGCCGGTATTATTTATCTGCAAAATACCGCTTCGCATCCCTATCCATATAATATCTCTTTTCTTATCCTGGCAAATGGCATAAGGGCCATTAAAGGGATAGATATTTTTGGGCAGATTGTATTTTTCATTCAATTTTTTTATCTGATTGATGTTTCCTTGAGGTGCAAAATAGATGTTATGAAGAGTAGTGATCCAGATATTGTTATGTTTATCTTCCAAAACTCCGTAAACTATTTCATCAATTCTTTCTATTTTAATTGTTTTCCCATTATTTTTCTCTTTAACAAACAAGCCGTTGCCCAATCCGATCCACATCCGGTTTTTACTGTCGACAATGATCGTTTGTATGAAATTCTTGTCTTCCGCCTGCGGGTGATTCAACGGATACCGGTAGATAGACTTTGCATTCAAATCAAAACGCGCAACTCCATCCATCAATGAAGTCAGCCAGACATTCATGGACTTATCCAACATCAATGTTTTCAGGTTGTTGTTTTCAAAAAAATTATTTTTGGAAAAGGTTATTTCTTCAAAAAAATAATTATTATAGTTGTGTCTTACCCAAAACACTTTTTTGGTGGTGGCAAGAATTAATAAATTCTCGTTGACTGAAATGATTCGCCGGTTCTCATCAGGAGATTTAAAGTCCAGGATATATGGATTCGCCAAGTAATTCTGCATTTTTTGTACAGATACGGAATAAAAATAAATCTTCGTATCAGATAAGACCCATATATTTCCGACCTCATCTTTCATTACATATTTTATATTTTTATCCATTGTCTGAACCGGCTTGAAATCTTCCTCATTGACTCTTTTCCAGTAAAGACCTTTTGCTGTTCCTGCTATTATGTTTCCCAAATCATCATTGGTAATTGTTAATACTTGCTGCAAAATAGTTCCGTTATTCTTATTTCCTGTTAATTTGTAACGAGTTATTGTGGCTTCATTATTTTCTGAAAATGTTAAGAGAAGAGGGCCGTCGGAAGTTCCTATCCACAGTCCCACCTCTGTTTTATGCAAGCAGGATATTTGATTTTCGGTCAGGCTATTTTCACAGACCGGATTCACGGAATAGTGCTTGAATTGCTCTGTTTTCAGATTATAACAATTCAAGCCTCCTCCGTCCGTGCCAATCCATAGTTCGTCTCTCTCCGGCCATTCCAATAACGCCAGAATTCTATTGCCGCTGATTGAATTTGAAGTTCCGGGAATATGCCGGTATTGTTTGAATTTATTTCCATCATATCGATTCAGTCCATCATAAGTTCCAATCCATATAAAACCATACTTGTCCTGCACGATACACTCCACATCCTGTTGCGACAGTCCATCATTACAGGACAATAACGTAAGTTTGTAATTGTTTCCATTCAAGTGTCCGAATGTAAAAACAGAGAACAAGGATAAAATTAATCTGAAAGAAAAAAAACGGTTCATCCCTTGAAATTTAGAATAAATTATTTTATTTTCTTGAAATATACAGCAGTTCCGCCAATTGACGCCATATTAATTTTCAATTTAGTTTTTTCATTTACTTTGACGGTTTTAATATCAATTTTTTTCGGATATTCTCCGCTATCCGGCCTGTCGGAATAGATTTCGGCCATATAATTTCCGTTATTGAGAAAACCGAGAGGCAATTCAAAGCTCCGCTCCGCCCTGTTGGTCATAGCGCCGAGAAACCAATCTTCTCCTTTTTGGCGTGCAACGGTAATATATTCTTCAGGATAACCATTCAGAACTTTTGTTTTATCCCAAGTAACAGGAACCTGTTGGATAAATTCAAACGACGCTTCGCCCCGGTAATGTTCCGGCCAATCCGAAACCATTTGGAAAGGAGAATCGTAAACCACATACATTGCCAGATGATGCGCTCGAGTTCCCATAACCATCGGTTGAACGAAACGGCCTTGAAATTCTTCAGGGGTTACATTATTAAACCCGCCCGGCGTATAATCCATCAATCCCTGAAGCATCCGGGTATAGGGGATTATCAGTCGGTTTTCGGCATTATCGCGTCCGGCTTCTTTCGACATTTCCATACCAATTACGCCTTCAAATCCTACCACGTTGGGATAAGTGCGTTCAATACCCCAAGGCTTGCATGCTCCATGAAAGTCAACGATTAATTTATGCTTCGCCGCTTTTTCCGCTACACGATAATAAAAAGCAATACCGGCTTGGTCGTCGCGATCTATAAAATCAATTTTCAGTCCGGAAACGCCCCATTTTTCATACAAAGGAAATACTTCATCTATCCTGTTCCATAAATGCGCCGCCCGCAACCAGACTATTATTTTTACATTTTTCGATTTTGCATATTGCACAATTTCGGGAATATCCATGGATGGCTTATATTTACTAATGTCTCCGTCATTCCAGCCTTCATCAATAGTCATATATTTAATCCCGGATTCGGATGCGAAGTTAACATAATATTTTATGTTTTCGGTAGAATATTCTACTTCTCCTTTTTTGTTTAAACTTCCACTCCACCAATCCCATGCTGATTTTCCGGGTTTAATCCACGATGTATCGGAAATCCGGTTATCAGGATTTAAGTTGGTAATAATGTTCGACTCAATAAACCGCCCGGGGTCGTCTGCAATCATAACAATCCGCCAAGCTGATTGGTGAGGCAATTCGCCGACAACCGAGATTTCCGGATGAGTCAGGTCGGGCGATACGAATGTATCGAAAAAGGCTGTTTTGGAACCGCCCCGGAAATTCGACACATACATTCCCGAATTGGTTTCAAGGTTGGCTTCAGTCAGCGCTACCCATGCAATGCCTTCCATATTCATTAATACGGGCAGCGCTACCAGCGAACGGAAATGATTACCGTGCAGCGTTGAACCGGTTCCCGACATTTTCAGATATTCACACTCGTAACCTGAAGTAAAGTTGGGGACAACTTGTGCATAAGTTACCGGATCTTTAGCCATGATGAATTCAGTTTTTTCATTTTTAAGGCGATATTCAATCAATGAGCGCTGTTTGGGGACAAGATACCTGAACGCGATTCCATCATTATAAGCGCGCGCCTCAATGTTCATTTTCCTGCCTTGAAAACCTTGTTCAAGCACTTCAATAGTAACACTATTGTATTGTTCCGAAACATGGCTTGTTTTTCCCGTCAACAAATGATAATTATCTTCGCCTTTTTTTATCGAATAATTGGTAATCAGCACATTACTTCCTAAAATAGGGCTGTTTTCCAATTCAAGTCCTAAAAAAGAGGGTCGTATTACCTGTTTTCCTTTGAAGTTTATTTCATATACCAACCGGTTTCCTTCCGTACGGAATGTAATATTCAAGCCATTATTCGGAGCATTTAAAACAATATCCTTTTCCTGGCCGGACACATTTGCCGCTATTCCCACTACAAATACAATGATTACAATTAATATCTTAACACAACTATTCATACATACAATTATTTAATTTAATATTCAATCTATCCTATTACTTAGCTAAAGAAACTTCTCTGATTTTTACTCTTCCCCGAACCTGATTCGTAATAACAAATCCTACCGTGATTGTTTGTTTCGTATTCAATGTAAATTCAATTTCTTGCTTTTCATCACCTATTTCATCGGAATTCCAGTTGAACTTTCCAAGCACATCTGCATCGGAATTCATGTTTTCAATATCGGGCAATCCGGTTCCTGATGCTACTACGGCAAAACAATCGTTTTCTCCAATTAAGGAATATTGAACAAAACCAAATTGGTAATGGCCGGCTTCCAGTTCGAAAGTTTGATATATCTTGGCATTTTTCAATCCATTGGGAGCCGTAGTCGGATTGGCATAAAAATCCATCACTCCATTGGCGTCGCCCTGCCAGCCTCCAATATTTCGTCCGCCGGTTACCGTTGTCAAAACATTAGAAGTATAATCCCAACCTTCAACCATATCCACCCTTCCCGTACTTACAACACCGGCTCTCCTAAACGGATTTCCCGGATTTTTGATATAATCGTTCGTGATGACGTCCCAAACTACGACGTCGCGAATATATACATTGGGTTTTCCATCAATGCCGGTAGACGTTAATGATACTGTATACGTACCGAAATCATCATAAACATGCACATCCGGATTTGCATCGGTTGATTTTTGATCATCGCCAAAATTCCATTCATACGAAAGGCCATAAGTCGACAGATTCGTGAATGTGAAAATTTTAGCGTCTTCTTTTGTGGCTTTGAAGTTAAAAAGCGGTCTTGCTCCGGTAAAGCGCGTGTCAAAATCAACGATTACCGTATTGTAGTTATCACTTACGCGCTTAGAAGATTCATTAATTTTTATGGACAGTGCATATCTTTTACCTAAATTGGCCTGAATAAAAGGAAGATCGATTTCTAAATTAAAAATTGCATAATCATTGCCATCCTTAATTTCAACAACAGAAGGGATTTGATAACTTTCCTCCGGTAAAATTTCAGGAAGCATTGGGTTCGTTTCCAAATTGAATGCTTCGAGATCAATTAAATCCGCAATGGTGTCATTGTATGTGCCTAAACCAATAGTAACATTTCCTTTACAATTAACGCCCGAACGATATATTCCTAAGGGAATAAGAAATTTACTATTCGCCGGATCCATAATATAACGGGCTAACGGATTTTCCCACTCCGTTGTGTCATTCACCTCATAGATTCCCATACGGGATATGGGCATATAAACTTCCTGTTCAGGATAATTTACATCAACAATTCCTCTTTCTTCGCAGGAAATCATTATTCCGGAAAACGCCATACCTAACAGAAGAGTTTTACTTAACCACTGTTTGATTATCTTATTCATGATTGCATTATTTAAAAATTAATTATTCATTATTCCCAACCGGGATTCTGTCTCCATTTCGCAGCAACAACCTGTTCATTGAGCATCACATTGAGCGGTATCGGATAAAAATACATTTTCGATTCATCGAAAACTCTGTTTTCCAACACTTCCTTACGATAAGTAAATCCACCGCCTTCTACTGGAGTAACCACCATTTTATACAACGCACCACCAATAGCTTTAGCGGCTATTTTCCAACGCAGTGCATCCCAATAGCGATGGTCTTCAAAAGAGAGTTCAATCCGGCGTTCATTCCTGATTTTCTCACGCATTTCATTTTGTGATAAATCGCCTGGAATCGGAGGCATATTTACACCGGATCGGCCGCGAGTCATACTTGCATACCCGGCAATGTCGGGATTACCCGGATCATATTCATTGAGCGCTTCTGCGTAATTCAAATAAATTTCACCCATCCTGAAAAAAGTCCAGGTATGATAACTGGCTCCATTTGAACTGAGATTTAGATTCGGGTCTAACAATTTTCTCAGATAATACCCCGTAGTCGTAGCGTTAGGTTGTCCAGAACCATGCAAACCTCCCTGATAAATCTCTAATGTTACAGGATTCGGAGAACCGAATACGCTTCCGTTGTGAAGTACCGTAAGATTCAAGCGGGGGTCCCTGTTTCCATAAGGATTTGCGGCATGTATGGGATTATTCCAGTCAAATTTGGAGCCATCCAGCATTTCGAAATCATCCACAAGGTTTTGAGACGGGGTCACATTACCCTGCCCCCGATTGTTTCCTATCGGATAATTCAATCTTTCAAATGTATTGCTGCTTCCCGATGGACGATAGACCAGTAATATTTCATTATTGCCGGAACGGTCATACCTTAATCCTATGTACTGATAATAATTAGACGCAATGGAATAAGATATGCCGCCAATATTATAATCAATCAATTCTTTCGCCGCATCTGCCGCCGCTTTCCATTTTTCCCTGCGATCACCCGTAACGGATATCAAACTCAAAATTTCGGGGTCGGAAGTATTCGCCCAATCCGGATCGTTCCACAAGTCACTCGCTGCATACAACAGAAGGCGGCTCTTCAACGCTAAGGCGGCGCCTCTCTCAACCCTGCTCATTTCGCTTTCCCTGTATACGGGCAATAAACCGTCATTTCCGCCTAAATATTCACATTCGCTTACAATAAAATCGATACATTCCTGCAAGGTATTTCGTTTTATCCTGGAATAGTCGGTATTCTTAACAACCGGATCCGTGATAATAGGAACTCCCCCAAAACGCTTTATCAATTCAAAATAGAAATATGCCCTTAAGAAACGCGCCTCTTTTGGAAAATTTTCCACATCAACAAGCCGTTCCTGGTATTTAATCTGACCTCCTTCTGAAAGATCCTGCTGCCAATCGCTCAAATCTACTTCAATACTGGAAGCCAAAAAATCATTTACTCTATAGATACCTTGAAAATAGCGGGTCCAGGAACCGTTATCCGGATTTGTCGCCGCATTCCACGAACCGGTATTGAAACTTTGTGTAGCGCCTTGGTAAGTATGTTTTGCTTCATCGGTAGCCGAAGCCCTCATGCCGTTGCCAAGTATGGTATAACCCTCTTCGAGCGTTGTGTACAATACATTACACTGATTTCTCCGGTATGTATACTGTCTTTCCAGGTCTTCCTTATCGTAGGTATTCGAATATTCCCTGTCCAAGTCGGCGCATCCGCCTACCATGAAAATTCCCATTAGCAGGGTCGACACAATTATTATGTTTATTATTCCTTTCATTTTTTTCTCTTTATTTAGTTTGTTAAAACTGAACTTTTGCACCTAAGCTGAATGTCCTAACGGCAGGATATCCTCCTATTGCTTCCGGATCATAATCTTTTACCTTATCAATGGAGAAAATATTGCTTCCGTTAACGAATACACGAAGATCGGAAAGCTTTGCAGAGAATATCTTTTTAAAAGTATATCCTATTTCCAGATTTCTCATTTTTAAGAAATTGCCATTGCACACCCAGAATGTTGAACCTTGATAGTTGTTTTGCTCCTGAGTCAGGGATAAGCGGGGAAATTTTGCATTCGGATCGGGATTTTGCTCTGTCCATCTGCCGTCAAGTACATACTTCGACACGCCGCTATTTCCTTGAAACGGTCTGTAATACAAATTACTGAGATAAACGCTTCTGTTTAGAGCGGCTGCTAAGAATGTGTTAAAATCAAATCCTTTATAAGAAAATCCCAAATTCAGCCCCATGGTTATTTCCGGGATTGCCGTATAACCGAAAGCGCGTACATCATATTGATCAATAATCTTGTCGCCGTTCTGATCTTTGTATTTAATATCTCCGGGCAATACATTTTTCCATTGAGGTTTAGCTACCTCCGGATTATCAATTTCTTCCTGCGTATAAAGCCCTGTAGCCTCATAATAAAACGGCTGATCGATCGGATAACCTTCCCTCGCCAGATAGTCGTAAAGCCGTACTTCTTCCGACTGATAAACCAGCGTGTTTTTAGCCATCCATGCACTCAGCTGGGCATAATACTTAAAATCTTTATTGTCGCCTCCTTTGTAAGCGATTGAGGCTTCAAAACCATGATTCTTGGTTTTTCCCAGATTAAGATAAGATGTTGGAATTCCGGCATACGAAGGAATCGTTCGCGCAGGAGTTGCTAATATATCTTGTCTTCGATTCTCAAAATAATCAAAAGCAACATCCAGACAGCCCAATAAATTCGCATCCAGACCGACATTGAATTTTTTTTCTTTTTCCCAGGTAATATCAGGGTTGGTTAGGTAAGTCTGACGCATTCCCGAAGCTTGCGTTGTCGTTTTTCCGAAAAAATAGTTTTCGGCATAATCATAACTCGGCAGATATAAAAACCGATAGTTAGCCGTATAACTCTGCAAGCGGTCATTACCTGTTAATCCGTAAGAAGTTCTTACTTTCAGGAACCTTAGAAACCGGTTGTTTTTTAGAAAATCTTCTTCGGAAAGTATCCATCCGATAGAAGCGGACGGAAAGTATCCTGTTCTTTTCTCTTTTGCAAAAATTTCAGTTGCTTGTATGCCCAAAGACGCTTCGGCAATATAACGGCCGTTTAATGTATAATTCAACCGGGAACTGAAGCCTTCATGACGATAATTCTGTAATTGTCCCGGCCGGTGGTTTAGATCGAACGGATAGTATTCGTCTTCATAAGTATAAACAGCAACCGCCTCCAAATCATGGACGCCGAATTTCCTGTTGTAATTCAAAAATGCCTGCACAGAAACATTTCGCCATTCATTGTAAGAGCCTTCATCCACTGTAAGCGTTCCTTTGTTTCCTAATTCTTCTGCAATTTCCGGTTCTCCATCGGCGCCTTCCCGCAAACTTTTATATAAATATTCCTTGCTTTTAATTGTATAACTTGTATGATAACTGTTAAAGCCTATCAATGCAGACGCGCTCAAGCCCCGGGTAATAAAATCCAGTTTCTCGGTTAATTTTAATGAAGACGTGAGATTACGCAGATTTGAAACCCAATACCCTCTATCGGAAATATTTGCCAAGGGATTCGAATAGGTCGAAGTTCCTCCCCATGAACCATCCGGATTTTTTACAGGAAAAGCATTCGGAGGGGTTACTTGTACCTGATAAATCACATCACCCGTATTTCTTCCATAAGGATTGAGCTTATCTTCAATTACCAATCCGATCGTTGCATGCACCGAAAAATTATTTGACGCCTGAATATCCACATTCGATCGAATATTATATCGCTCAAACGTGGAATTTTCAGCTGTTTCGGTTAATCCTTTCGTATTCGTTAATAAACCGGCATTGTTCAGATAGTTTAAAAGGACAAAATATTTAACCGTACTTCCGCCACCCTGAAAATTCATATTTATATTGTAAACAGGCGACAAATCCCGGATAATTTCCTTGTACCAGTTAACGTTGGGATATAAAGACGGACTATCGCCATTTTTATAATGCTCCAAAGCTTGTTGACTGTAAAAATCCACATTTGTCTGATTGGTATTCCTGTAGGCTTCATTATATAAAGTCGCATAATTATAAGCATCCAGAAATTCGGGAATACGGGTGGGCTGTTGAAATCCAATCTGTGCGGAAGCATTTATTTTCAAGGGCGAAATTTTCCCTCGTTTGGTCGTAACCAATAAAACGCCATTCGCCCCTCTCTGACCGTACACAGAGGTTGCAGAAGCATCTTTCAACAAAGTGACTGACTCTATTTCTTCAGCAGCCAGTTGCGATATTATGGTGCGCCAACCGTAATCCACCGCTGAACTACCGGAGATATCCCGGTTATGGTAAACAACTCCATCGATTACCAGCAAGGGATCTCTAACACCCATATAAGTTCCGGTACCTCTTACCCTCAAGGTATTATCGACAATTCCGGGTTCGGCTGAACTTTGTGTAACGGTTAAGCCCGGAAGTCGTCCGTTTAATTTATCAAATAAATTGGGTGTAAAGGAATGGGGCAACTCATCACCGGAAATAACAGAAACAGCGCTCGTTATTTTATATTCCGGCTGCGAATAATATCCTATCTGTCTTACATTCAGTACTGTATCTTCCGGAATATTTACTTCCTGAGCTTTAATGGCGGAAAACATACATGACAAGACCATTGACAATATCAAATAATTCTGTTTAAATCTCATGATTTTTATTATTATAATTTCACATGTTATTTACTAACTTTGTCATACAACATCCTTAATATCCCGGATTTTGTATTATATATCCTTTGTTAACTTCATTCTGAAGGAATGGAAGTCTATACATCTTTCTGTTGTAAGTTCTGGTTGTAGCAGTATACACCACATAACTTACTTCAGAACCGCTTTTAGTGAGTTTAAATCCCAGCATATCGCCGGTCATTACGCCATCTTCTTCGGCTATCATCCAACGCTGAATATCCCACAATCGGTGACCTTCATTACAAAATTCAACGGCCCTTTCATTCCTCACTTTTTCCCGGAATTGCTCTTTGGTGAGATTTTCAGGTAATGAAGCTACTCCGGCGCGATTTTTGACAAGATTAATATATTTATAAGCATCAGCAGGAGGGGTATCGTAATATTCATTCAAAGCCTCCGCATACATCAGATAGAGATCAGCTAAGCGGAACAGGATTCCTTTGGGTATTATTCCCGGGGAAGAGGAGGAGGTAAGCGCATAAGGATAGGGTTTATGTATAATCAAACCTGTTTCGTTATTTTGATTGCCTCCGGCACAATCCAGTGCGGGATATTCTTGTGTCCAATAAGAACCATGATAAGAAACCGTTTGGTGGAAACGAGGCTCCAACTCTTTGATTTTTTTCATGAAATCATTTCCCGATCTTTCCCAATCCTGAGGATTTCCATCTGCTTTGGAATATTTCTGTAAAAAATTAAACGTCATATAATATCCGCCTGATCCGCCAAGCAGAGGCGAGCAGGAAAAGTTCCATGGAGCATGCCCAAATCTACGATTTATATAAGGCTGATCAGCAAGAATAACCTCTTCATTATCTACTGTTTCCCACACATACCGGTACGGAATTTCTTTTGTTTCGTTATTCTCAATAACTGTTTTATTTCTTACCAACGCTATTCCGTTTCCTTCGGCTGCATCTATTGTTTCTTTAGCTGCATCAGCGGCTTGTTTCCACCTATCCTTGCGGTATTCTCCAAAAATGATTAATTGGTTATTTTCGCCAAAGGGTAGATAAGGCGTTGCCGTATTAAATAAGGGACTTGCCGCATACAACATCAGTTTGGCTTTTAAATGCATGGCTGCAACGTTGCTGAGCCGTCCTCTGCGATTATCGGGTATATCGCGGGGATTGGGAAGTAAAGCGATAGCCGCCTCGCAATCTTCCAGTATAAAATCATACGTTTCCTGCAATGTAGCGCGTGGAATTAAAAGGTCGTCGCTCGATAACAACCTCTTTTTCACCAATGGAACCCCGCCATACATTTTGAAAAGATCAAAATATTGCATAGCCCTGATCATAAACGCTTCTCCTTTCGATGTTTTTTTCAACTCATCGGCATAAGCCGGTGAAACATCATCGAACTGAGCGTCATCGATACGTTCCAGTATAATGTTACACCTGCGTATAGCTCCCCAATAGGTAGACCATCTTGGGTCGCCGGTATTGCGATTACTTGTTGGGTTCATATTAGCAGTATTCCATACAAGCATATTGTAATACCAGGTATAAGTGTTATTTATGGATTCATCTGTGGAGGTGGATGTACTGCAATCGAATTTTGCCCGTGCATCGAAATAAGGGAGATCGCTCATTACTCCCCACCAATAAGTACCATACACAAAATATTCAAACTGCTTCGCACTTGAAAAAATCGTATCTTCCGTTACATCTACTCCGGGAGGCTTTTCAAGAAAATTATCACACGAAGAATTAGTTAATATTACGAATATGAATACAATGAATATATAATATATTACGTTTTTCATTTCTCTTGTTTTAAAAATTAATATTGATTCCTGTATTAAAAGTTCTTACAACCGGATATTCCGTTGAAGTCCCGGAAGGCATTTCAGGGTCGATACCTTTCCATAAACTACTAAAAGTAAGCAAATTGGTGCCATTCAAATAAATCCTGGCAGATTGCAATCCTAATTTTCTCAGAAAAGCGCCCGATAGCGTGTATCCAATTTCAGCATTTTTTAATCGGATATATTTCACATCCTTAATCCAAAGAGTAGAACTCTGGTAATTATGATCCAGATTCCCTGAAGCAGACGGACGCGGTAATTCTATCCTATCGCCGTTGGCATATCTTTCATACGTCCAGCTCCAATCCTTTACAAAGTCGATTGTCGATCCGTCTTGCTGAAATCCCCGTCGATAACTTGTAGGTAATTCATAAGAACTGTTTGAAGAACCTTGCAGTAAAATCGAGAAATCAAAGCCTTTGATATCTCCTCCCAGCGAAAAGCCATAAGATATTTCAGGGAAAGGGGTATAACCTATTGGCGCCATATCATCCTGATTGATAATTCCATCTCCGTTAATATCCCTGTATTTCACATCTCCCGGCTGGAGGTTATTTCCATTCCAAATGGATTCGGGACGGTTAACGTCATTTACTTCCTCCCATGTATTGTAGAAACCTTCGGCAACCAATCCAAAGTATTGTTGATGCGGTAGCCCTGTCCATATCTGGTAGTCATATTGTCGCGGTATTTCTTCCCGGTACAAAACTTTATTTCTTGCAAATGTAAAGATACCTTTTAGCCAATAAGTCAGCGAATGGACTTTATCCCGGTAGCTGATTTCCCCATCCACTCCGCTATTTTGCATCCGGCCTAAATTATAAGCGGGAAAGTTAGCCCCGACTATATTAGGAATGATTGACCTGCTGGTTAAAATATCAGTACGTCTTTCATAAAAGTAATCTGCAGTAAGTTTCAATTTATCGTTAAAGAACTGAACGTCAATACCAATATCCATTTTTCTCGCTCTTTCCCAGGTAAGATCAGGATTACCCAAAGCGCCTTCACTGGCCACTTTTTCCATCTGTTGCACACTTCCCGGAATGGTACCGAACACATAAGAAGGCAGGTAAGCATTATAATCCAAACCTTGTGGATTTTCAACGATATATCGTGTTGGCAGGTACATAAACCTTTCTCCTCCAATCTTATCGTTTCCTACTTCGCCGTAAGAGCCTCTGATTTTAAAAAATGATATTACGTCTTTGGAGAAAAATTGTTCTTCGGATAAAACCCAGCCTGCTGAAAATGCGGGGAAAAAACCGAAACGTTTCCCTTTGGCAAAATTTTCCGATCCGTTGTATCCCATATCAAATTCCGTAAGATATTTGTTGTTATAAGAATATATTAGCCTTCCGACAAGTCCCTGATTCGAAAATGGAATCTTATAATTCAAATCGGCCGAAGGATTGTACAATTTCGTCTGATTGTATAATACCAAAGCGCTTACATTATGCAGGTTGAATTGGCGGGAATAGTTTATTCCCCATTCCATGTATGTCCGCCTCCTTTTCGCATTATCGGCAATTCCCAATGTATGAACATTTCCATCGTCCCCTTCGCTGGCCGGAACAATTAAAGGAATGGGGTTATCCGGATCGTTCGGATCTCTTTCGGCTTTCCATTCCTTTACTTCCCGCGTAATTCTTTTCCGGGAGAAAGTGTAATTCTGATAAGACATTAAGCCATGAACAACAAGCCCCTTGGTAAGCAACCGGCTCAAGTCATAGGATGCTTTTACGGACGTCTGAAGATGGTTGTTATAATCTTTTAATAATCCGTTACGTGGACTGAAATTAGTCAAAGGCGGATTAGCCACTAAAGAGTACCGTCCCAACACATTCTGAACAATCTTTCCTTCATACATGCCGGGGCCGGATACAGGAGGATGAGCATAGGCATTACCGAATATGTTTGTAGCGTTATATTGCGGATGATTCCTAAAATCCATCTGATTGGAGAATTGCACCGCCATCTTCAAATCATTTGTAACATCAAAATCGAAGTTTGTGCGGAAATTGTAACGCTCATATTTTACCTGCGTATCAATTTCCGCTTTCCCTCCGGATTCATATTTCGTGTGATTATATAAGCCTCCTTGCGTAAAAGCGCCAAGCGAAACAAAATATCTTACGTCCTTAGTCCCTCCCGACACATTGACATTATGTTGCGTTTGTATACTCTGTTCCTTAAACATCATATCTACCCAGTCACTGTTGGGGTAAAATACGGGGTCTGAACCATCCAGAAACTTTTGAACCTCTGCGTCGGTATAGGCTGGAATATAAGCGCTACCTAAGGTATAAGCATCATACTGTTTAGCTTCATTAAAACTTCTTGCATAATCATACGAATTCATATTCTCCCTCATATTTGTAAAAGAAGAAACTGCAGCATTAGAAGAGAAGCTTACTTTCGGTTTTGATATATTTCCTCTCTTGGTAGTGATTAATATCACGCCATTGGCTCCTCTGACCCCATATACGGCCGTAGCGGAAGCATCTTTCAATATGGCAATGTTATTTATTTCATTGGCGTCGATATTGTTCCAGTTATCCACTTCAATACCATCTACCATTACCAGCGGATTCTGCAGTTCGCTATCATATCCGGCGGCATAAGTCCCAATCCCCCGAATACGAATAGTGGATTCGTCCATTCCCGGTTCACCGCTTTTTTGTACAGCAGTAAGACCCGGCAAACGTCCGACTAAAGCATTGCTTACATTTGCTTGTGGAGATTGGAGCAACTGCTTGGAATCTACCGAGGCGATAGCTCCTGTTACAGTCGCTTTTTTCTGGGTGCCATAAGCAATCACACTAACTTCCTCCAAAGAGATATCCATTGATTCCAAAGTGATATTGATCATACTTCTTTCACCAATAGCTTCTACTTTAGTTTTCGTTCCCAGGTAGGAAATTTCCAATGATACGGCATTAGCCGGAATATCAAGTGCATATTTGCCGTTTACATCGGTTACTGTTCCAATGTTTGTTTTTGCTACTTTCACCGTAGCGCCGATTATTGGCTCTCCACTGACCTCGCTGACTGTACCGGTTACTCTCTGTGCAGGATTCTGCGTTTTTTCAGCATAAACATTCAATGGAATAATTACCGTTGCAAATATTATCAGTAAGAACATTATCTTACTTCTTGCCCCGAATAAACAGATTTTTTTGTCATTTTGCATATTCTAAATAAAATTAAAAGATTAATCAACTATTGACTTAAATAATAGTTATTGGACTGTTATCTTGTATTCGCCTCCATCCAAATGATACAAGGTATAGTTATCGCTTTTTCCTTCGGATAATAGTGATTTACCATTTGCCGTTACCTTTTTGTATTTCGAGGGAAGATAAATAACCGCGCTACTATTTTCAGGAACCATTAACTCCATATTCATACCCGATCTGTTTTTTACAATTTTTACAGATATGTTGCCCGCCACCGTTTCATTTCCGGTTTCCACATATTCCAGGTTTCCCATTTGAGGTTTTACCATGAACTTCCGCCATGCAGGTTCTAAAGGAGCTAATCCGCATACATATTGGGAAAGGATGGTTAATCCTCCTCCACTCCAGGCATGATTATTTGTTCCAAAATCAGGCATGGTATCACCAAAGTGTTCATATAAAGTTGTAAAGGGAGATTCGTTAACTACCTTATCATAGCGTTTTTTCATCCGTTCCAGTCCAAACTTATCCTCTCCCATGATAAACAGCGCTTCCAACACGTATTTTTCCATATAAGCGCTTGCTAAATAAGATGTTTTTAAGACGTCAAGTATTCTTTGGTATTTATCCCTGCCGGCTAAGCCGGAAACTACGGCTAATGCTTGTGCGCGGTCATCGTAGCTTCCTTCATATTCTTTGGTTCGATATCCTTTGCCATCCCAGAATACGCGATTGAAAGCCGTCTTGAAAGCGTCCATTTCTTTCAGAATTTTATCCGCTTCATCCTTTTCATTCAAAAGTTCCGACATGTAGTAAAATCCTTTGAGGGCAATATAATACCAGGCATTATACAGCAATTGTTTATCAATCTTTATTCCCCAGTCGCCCCAATACCAGCCGCCGTAACGTTCTACCAATGTTCCGTCGGCTTTTAACTTCCAGACATCCAAATAACGCTTAACTCCGTCATACACTTTTTCAATGGTTTCTTTATCTCCCGTATTCAGGTAATAATTCCAAAAGCCGTAGTACCCGACAGCGGCAAGCATTTGTCCGGGCAATTCTCTATTCCAGTTTCCTTCCGGTATTGGAGAATAGATCGTACCGTCCTTTCGTTGCCAGTTAATCAATTCCAGCATCCCTTTCTTGGTAATATCCGCAGACGAAGGACTTAGCGCATAAAAAGATTCGCCGCTTTCATTGACAATATCACCCCACCATTGTGCGCGTTCCCTGTCGGGACAATCCATATAGGTATCACGCATGGTAACATACAGTGTACGGGTAGCCATTTGCCATAATTTGCTATAGAAACCGTCGTTACAATTGAAATGACCTGTAAATTCACAATTATAACCGGTTTCCCTGTATTTCAGGGATTTGATCTTAACGCCTTCGGGAATCAGATATTTTACAATATGACCGTTCATCCAACCCAAAGATTCATAATATTGCCGCCCTTTTTTAGTCACATACTCCGCTCTGACCGAGGCGACATTCAATCCCATATAATCAAAATTATCGGTTTGAATTTTGATGGTCAGGTTCTCAGGCGCTTCAATATCAAGAACAGGAGTAATGTGACAATTATATGGTAATTGGCATACAATCCAATTGCCGGAGCCTTCCGCCGGAATTTCTGCGGCGTTTTCATATTCGCGAATACCATAATCTTTAAAAAGAGGTATCGGTCTTTTCACCAAGCGATTCCATGGCGCTGACTCGGCGTCTCCGATGATACCGGCCGGCCTGAATCCTTTGAGTTCCGTTTCCGGTTTTATCCAGTCAAAATCATCGGTTTGGGCATTGAACCTGATATTAGATTCAGAAAGGCGGTAGTTGGGATTTTCCCAGTTGGTCTTTTCAAAAGCCCTGTTTAATTTAGACGTCCATCCGGTGTCGCTGATTAAATTCAATGCATCGCATTGGAAAGCCAAACCTGCTTGTCCGCTACTGTTATGTGAAAAACCATCTTTCCCGAAGTACCAAACTAAAATAGCAATGGTATTTTTTCCTTTTCTCAGAAAAGGAGCAATCTCTACTTCGTCATAATAAGTATCATCCGGCGTCGGGCCTCTTTTCAACAGTCCTTCAAACACGGCCAATTCTCCATTTATCCACATCCAGTACTTTGAGTCACAGGCGATTTTAGTCAAGGCTGTTTGAGGCAAAGCGCTTACTTCTATCTCCTTTCTGAAATTCATCCATGTGTTCGACTCATTCTGAGATTCTTCATGCGTAATCCTTTTCGCTTTCCACGTTTCGCTTTGTGCAAAAACCGGTAAGCAGATAAAAAAATAACAGATAATAATTGTAACCTTTTTCATATATATCGGATTTATTAATTATTCTAAGGTAGTTTATTGAATCCTTCCTGTTTCACAACCCATTGCCCGTTTCCCGGAAATCCGGGAGCATTGCCTTCCGATCCGTCCCAACCGGCTGCCATCATAGCCACTGCCGTCAGTAATCCCCCATTGGAAGGAAAATAGGGGAACGGTCCGCCGGTAGCTAATCCATGTTCATCAAACTGAAATCCTTTGGATTCATGCAATAACATATCTATCGCTATTTCCCGGTTTCCAGTACGGGCAGCTGCCATGGCAACCATCGGGAAATCCCATCCCCATGTGCGGTTGAAATCCCAAACAGTAAATACTTTATTAAGCGTAGCATTGAAAATACCTAAATTAACGCCATCTCCCGGAAGCATTCCATATATCCCCGTAAGCCCGGGATGCTCCCACGTATATTCCGTCCACATATTGGGGATACCTTCATAAGTAACATATACTCCTTTTTCAACCGGCAGTGAAGACAATTTTTCCAAAACATCGTCCCATTTATCTTCCCTGGGCAATAATAGCCGTTCTTTCCATGTTTGAGCCACTCGCAATCCGAATTTCCAATAACTAAGTTCATAAGCCGGATTTACCGTGATCTTGGGATTTGTATTTTCCGATACAATGAAAACCGGCGGGCCAAGTACATAACGGTCGGTTTTCTCATCGTAAAAAGCAAAATCGGCCATAAATTCGGCAGTTTCAAATACAATCTCTTTCCATTTATCAAGAGTAGCCTGAACGGGATGTAAGCGGTAATCCAATTCGGCAAAATAAATCGGATGTGGCTGTTGCCATATCAATGTGGCATGAATAGGATGCGGCCAGTCGCGATCGAAACCGGCAGTACATTTAGGCCACCGTGCTCCTTTATAACCTTGTTTTTTGGCTCTTTCAACGGAAGTCGGTAAAAAATCGGAATATACATGCAGGCTTTTGTCAACTAATGCCCACCGGTTCCAAAGAGCGTAATGGACGCCATGCCACCAAATCATTTCGAAATGGAATCGTCCGTACCAACCGTTATTCACAAGTCCGCTTTCCTGGGGCGGCCAATTACCGGCTTCGTTGGCTTTCATCAGGTATTGTGAGAGCGCTATTCTTCTTTCCAACTCTTTCCACCGGACGTCTTTACTTTCGGACAAATCAATTGCAGCGCCTGATTCCCAGTATTTTTTCCATTCATTAACAGAAGATTCTAAACATTCGTCCAATGTCAAAGGGGATACTTTCTCCGATTTCCGAGTAAATTCGAAAACAAATTCCAATTTTTTGTTTTTGCCGGGAACCAGACGGAAAAAATGAGGTTTTTCAGCCGGCGACAACTTAGCTTTCGATTTCCAGCTAATTGAAACTCCATATAAAACATCATCCATTATTCGTTCGAGAAAGGCAGATTGTTTACCGGAATAAAGTAGTTTGGATGCAGAGGCGTCCGGATAATCATAGCGACTGTTAACCTGCTCGGATTTGTCGGGATAAGGGAATGAAAATTCAACCTCAAGTTGTCCGTTTTCAAATAAGGGTGACTCTACTTCAACAGCGATAGCATTGCGATCGCCATGACAAATTGTTTTAACAATTACCGGTATTTGATCCAGTTCGAATCGACTTGTAAGCGTTCCTGTCCATAAATCCAGTTCTTGTCTTGTATTCTTCAGATCGCTTAGCAAGGCTACTTCACCATTTTTCTTTTTCAGTACAAAGCCTGCACGTCCCAGATTAAACCGATGAGGATTTCCAGCCAACCAAGCGGATAATTCAGGCTGTTCTTCATTTCCTATCCAATATTGCACCGGTCGCCCGTGTGTGTCCCATACCTGCCCGTTGAAATCTTCGATTCTTAATCCTTCGGGCAACGGAAAACTATGCCAACTCCAATGCGACAGGGTATAATGCGGCCGAAAGGTTTGAAGTCCTGTGATATCGGCTCCGAATGCAAACGATCCATTGCCAACCTGCGCCGGACTCTGCGGGTTATCAACTGTAGTAATAAGCTTGTGACGGTCAATAACCGCTTTCCGGTCTATTTTTCCCGAGCCGGAAGTACTTTCGACAAGTCCGTATTGTTTTTCTATCTCTTGCCAAAAAATCCGGAATGCTTCTTTATATTTCGGAATATCCTGCTGCAAAATAAAAAACATCGCCACTAATCCGTTTTTATAAATTCTTGATTCTGTGCCGTAAGCGCCACCGTGTCCCATCCATTTGTCCGACAAAGCCCATCCTAACCCCCATCGACCTTCCACTTTTTCACCTGTTTGGTCTTTTCCTATTTCAAGAACCGATGCTTCGCTCAAATACCTTTTCCCCTCAAATTCACCTTTATTCGCAATCATCCGGTAGAATTTCACCAAGTCAACCGGCGAAGAAAAAAGGCCTCCGGCTGCCTCGGCAAAACGTTTTGTCTTATCTTCTAACGGATACTGCAACTGTCCGATGGTTGTTTCAACTAATTCCCCATTTTCACCGAGTTTATAGGGAATAACCAATTTATCCAATTGTTTTCCTGCCGGCCAAAATGTGGTATTCTTCATACCGAGAGGATCAAATAATCTTTTTTGAAGGAAATCGGCATAAGACATTCCCGAAACCCGTTCGACAACGGTGGCTGCAATGTTTATTCCTTGATTGGAATAAATGATTTTCTCGCCGGGTTCGGCAACAAAAGGGGTCATAGCCGTTGCATAAAGGCTGATATTAAAAGGCAGTACATCTATTTTACCCATTTGATTCTGTATGCCTGCAACCCATTTCATTCCACTGGTATGCGTAAGAAGACGTCTCAACGTGACCGGTTGGGAAGCCAATTCTATTACCTGCCATTCTTTGCGGTTGATGCGGCTTACTTGCATGTCTTTCAGTTCAGGAAGATAGGTAGTTATCGGCTCATCGAGGTCTAATTTTCCTTCTTCAACCAACATCATAACGGCAACCCCGGCAAAAGGCTTGCTTTGGGATGCAATCCAGAAAATGGAATTGGAATCCATTTTTTTGTTTTTCCCGATGTTTTGATACCCCAGACATTCGACGCCAAGTACTTTATCCGGCGTAGCGACAACAGTCACAATACCGGGCAATTCACCCGAATCAATAAAAGGCTGCAACAATTCACCGGTATTTTGTGAAAAAACAGGCGAATACATCATTACTAAGAATAGAATAAATAAAAGTCTACTATTTTTCATTTCATTTTTTTTGATTTGATGGAGATAACACCGGTTCCATTAACCAGGCTAAATTAAACCGGTAATAAAACTGGCTTGAAACAATATGGATCATATTATCAGGAGTTTGCGTTCCAGAAAGATATCCTCCGAATGGCGAGGTATAAGGATCTGAAGCTTTTATAGGAATTAATTTCCGATGTACCCAAGTCTTGCCTTCGTCAAACGATAGCGCCGAGAATAAACCGTAAATTTGCTGAACCCGCCCGTTTTTGTCAATCACTTCAATTCCTTTTTGGGTTTTATCAGCATAGCTGGCGCCCAAATCGGTAAACGACGTCAGAAGAAGCGGGCCTTCATTTAATCGTTTTATAATGGAGCGCTGCCATGAACCAATGGGAGGAAACGGACTGGCTTCGTAAGTCCAACTCTTCCCTTTGTCGTTAGAGATACTGAACGGGGAATGTCCATTTATATCGCTATACCGCCCCAATGCAAGAAAATTGCCATCTTTTAATTCCACAAAAGAAGCATGAATTCCGGCAATCCAGCCTGAAACGCCATCGGTTTTAGCAAATTGCTCTTTATTCCATTCATAACGGGTAATCTCTTCCCAGGAATCGCCCGAATCATTGGACGCAAATAGGATGGTGCCATTATGAACATCTGTGGGAAAAGCCAAACGTCCATCGCTTAGTTTTACCATATCAACCTGCGCCCAAAAGGGCGCAGAAGTAAATCGTTCATTAACTATCACAGGTTCGCTCCATGTAACGCCATTGTCCTTACTAACCCGTTTGGTGACAGAGAAATTATAACATTTTTCCGGCAGGCTGATTGAATTATAATGATGAAGTTCCCCATTCGAATCATGCCATAAAACCGCGCTGTTTACACTATGATCAGGCGCTATGAAAAACAATGCCGGAGGATCCCATTGATTGGCGCCATCGCGTAATCTCGACGTCAAAACAGCAATCTGGGTTAAATGATCGTCAGCTGCAGTAAATGCGGTAGCTAAAATATCTCCGTTGTCGCACCATGTAATACATGGAACATGATGTCTTCCCCAGTAAGGGACGTTACCCGGTATTGCATCCGCACGGATAAAATCCATTGCATCATGAAAAACAGGTTTATCTTTCGGTACAAGTTTCCATTTTTTCTTTGTCTGTTTTACATTTTGGAACACTTTCCCCGGTTTTTGCGCTTCATAAAAACCATTTGCAGGGAAAGGAGCCTGTACAACCCGAAAACTCAGGGTTGTAAATCGATCGCCCCGGACTGTTCCCCAACGGTTGGTCGCCCGTTCACTTCCACGAATAACTTTAACATAACCCGATTTAGGCCCTGTTGGATTTGTAAGTTCTTTACCGGGATAAATATCCCACCAATCATAACACCATTCTGTAATTTCATTATCAGTATCCTGTAATCCCAGCAATTCTGCTTGCTTTGCTGCATATTCCCATTCAGCTTCCGTCGGGAGGCGATAAGGTTTTCCTTCTTTTTGGGTCAGCCATTCACAAAATGCAACAGCATCATCCCAGGTAACCATTACTACCGGATCTAAATCGCCGGAAGGCGCTTCATGATATCCGCGATACGATTTATGTTTCGGATCAAATTCTTCATACAATGCATTAACTACCTTCTTTGATGATATTTGAAACGAATAATCAATTCTTACTTCATGAACAGGCGCTTCGTCCCAGTCGGGTCCGGTATGTTCCACCAACCGGTTGAAACAATCAAGATTTGGTTGAGCCCCCATCTTAAATGATCCGGGACTAACAGATACCAACGATATTCCGGATTTGTTTTCTGCCTCTAAAACGTGCTTTTCCACACGCTTCTTTCCAACTGCCATCTCTCCCGAAAAAAGGAGCAAACTACTTCCCAATAAGAAATAACAGATATCTTTCCGAAGTTTTTTTCCGATGATTTTCATATTTTTTTGTATTTCCATATTTAATTTATAACATACCTGACATTTGTCCGGTTTTCATTTATTGAGTTCAAGAACATAACTAACCGCTCCTGCAACAATCGCCGGATAATACATGCCATTGCGAAAACTTCCGGTAGTTGCGCCGATTTTCTTACCGGCAATATCAAGCGCGCTTACGTTTACCGGAGGATTATCAAGAACGATTGCAAATTGTTGCGTATTAAAAGGAATAACCTCTATTGAATGCTCTCCTTTATTTTTCAGGATAATTAATTTTCCATCGCTTGCTCCCCAAGGCGTTTCAAGCCACTTACCCCTTCCATCCATATAATCATAAGCTGGAGCATGTACATAATCAGCCCTGCTCCCATTGATTAATGCGCTGAAAACGATTAATTTTCCTTTGGTATCTTTTGCATAATAACCATTGGGCGGCAGGATTGCATCCGGCGTTTCCCAATGGTCTTCATTATGTCCGTTTACCCATATTATCAAGCCGTTATCATATTTTATTCTCAACTGCGACCTGCGATAAACATCCGTCGCTACGGCAGTAGAAATATCCATTAAATTTCCGTTTTTATCCGCATAAAGAATTTCTTTTACCAACGCTTTGGCATAGGAAGATTGTAATTGTTGGAGCATATAATAGCTGCGTAATGATATAGGTTTCATATCATCTCTATAGTCCAAAAATTTCCCCAAGTGCCCATAAGCAATAGTTCCTGCAAAAAAGCGATCCCAACTATCGTCATTTACCATTTGTCTGTCGTGGACAAAGCCGACGTCACAACCCAGCGGATGTAATTTGAGAAGATCAAAGTCAACTAACCACGGATTATCGGAAATATTATACCCCCGGTCATCTCCATTACTTCCGGTAATAAGACCATTATAATAATAATGATTCCCGCCTTCGCTGAACGTAGGGCCATTCCATACCTGCTGTTGATGAAGCATCAACTGTCCAAAATCATAAAATTGCGACAATAATGTGCCTGCTCCGGGAACCCTTTCGTCATAGTCAACTCTCATCCACGGAGTAATAGCGGTATGTACATCCAAACAACCTGCATTAAGATTGAATTTCTTTTGAATTTCGGACGTAATTTTTGGCTCCATGCTTACCGTTTTTTGTGATTTCGGAGCATAACAACGAAACCAGGCTGTTTCCCAGGAGCCATCGGGCAATCTCACTACCAAATCTTCGCTCCAATGCTCGTTTACCGGAATCAAATCCGTATAATTATTGTAAATTCCGTAACGCATGCCTAACTTCCGTACCCTATCGGCATACTTTTTCTGCCCTTTATTGCCTCCTTTCCCTGGAGCCGGAATTGTGCGGAAAGTAAAGCTTTCGGCGCCGTCTCGCCATCCTACTTCATGATCCATTACTATCAGTTTGCGTATTCCATAGCGAGCGGTCAACTTCCAATGTTCATAATCTTTTTCCCTGTCCATGCTTGCTCCCCTGTTAAATACCAAGTATTCGGAAGCAATATCACGCCATACGGAAGGTGGATTATCCACTGTTGGCAGTATTTCTTCAAAACGTGGGGAAACCGTAAGGAAAATCCGTTCATAACAATCATTTCTTTCGCCGTTTGTTTTAGGTATGTAGGAAGTTCCTCCGGAACAGACTGCCGCTTCTTTTTCTACCTTATTCTGAAAATAAAAACGGGAGGCTCCTGTACGGTAATGATCGGCAAATACAGTCATAAACAATGGCTTATCTGCAGTTCCCATAACAAGGACAGCCGGTCGTTCTTTATTGGCGCCGATATCCTCGCCGGTCCAATAGGGGACATGAACTAATCTGGGGTTTTGTATGCCTTTGGCTGCGCCAAACGAAACTTCGCCTATTTGTCCGCCGGAAGAATATACATCAATAATCAAGGATTTTTGCCATAAACGGAATACATATTCAACTTCAGCGGATTGTTCTTTACCGTAAATTTTCCATCTTGAAAAAGCGTTATCTCCTCTTACTCCTGATTCTATCAGTTCTATTTTTTCCGGAGCAACCGCTTTTACTTCTTTAGTTATGTAAGCGCCATATCTGTCGATCAATCCTTCTACATTATTATCGACTGCAATCCTCACGCCGCCTTCATTCATAGGATAGAATTTATTTACGGCGCCATTCTCCCAAAGAGTCGTTATATCGCTGAAATCACCTGATTGAGGCCGATACCTGTACTCCAATGTGCCGTCGGGGCCTTTGTATCTAAACACAAAAGCATTGTTTTCCTGAAGAAATTCGGTAGTAAATTTTTCTTCCAAATTTACAGGCAACATGGTTTCCTCTCGTGTCGGGAAAGGGAGTCGTTCGCTGCCGGTGTGAACACCCAAACGCTGTCCTTCCGGAAGATCAATTCCGGGCTTCGGTTCTACTTCAAAATGCAGCGGAGGGAATTCTTCCCGATAGAAAGAAAGATTGTCAAAATAAACCGACAATTCATCCGAACGTTTACAATTACTTAGACGAAGACCTTTAAAAATGCCTCCCCGCGAAAATGCTTCCCGTTGTTTTCCCGAAAGTCCGACATGAAGCAAATACCATTCAGGCCAGTCTAATTCCCGAGGAAAAGGTATTTCATAGGCCTCGCCGGTAACCGTTTCAAGTAGGACGCCGAGTACTGCCCTGGGTTCATTCCTATCCTTTGCCCACTGGAAGTGCCAATTCCAAACCCAGATGTTTATTGCAGTAAAAGCTTCCGGTATTTTTATCGGCTGCGGAGGACTGATTATAAAATCCGCTCCGTCGGGAGTTCCCGAATAAACAATTTTCCCGGAATATTTACCCCAGATAAACTGCTCGCGGGAACGCTCAAACTTAGCGCTACCGCCATTAGCTTCCAATACCCAGTCGTCCGGATTCTCAAAGTCGACAAGCGACGGATGGGTATCTTCAAACCTGCCTGCCCAATCCAATTCGTAAGGACGTTCCCATTGCCTGAGTTGGTCTTGTTCCATTTTTACGGATTTCTTGTCGAAACAAGCGGCTATAAGCATGTATGATAACATGCACGCCATAGCAAGTATAAGTATAAATATTCGTTTCATAAACTATTCATTTTTTATAATCCATATTTCTGAAACCGCAGGGCCAATCTGCCCTTCTCCGCAAGTCCATACCAATTTCAAAATACCATCTTTGTTTACTGTTCCTGCCGGAATCGGAAATTCATAAATAGCCTGTATTCCCGTTTTTATAAAATCGTGTATTAAAACGTCATTTGCAGTCAATTTCATCACCGGCTTTGAACTCCCCGTATAAGTAACTCTTAAAGTATATGCACTCTCCGGATCTATATTATCGTACAAAATAATCAGCGGTACATCGTGGAATGTTACAATCTGGTTCATCCAGGACAGTGGAAACCTGTTTTCAAAATCTCTTGCATTGATGTGATTCATCCAGGCATTTTCATAAAGCCCAATTCCATAACCTACTCTTGGAGATCTTAATCCTCCCGGATCTTCTTCCCATGTAAAATTAGATTTCACTCTTTCCCAACTTTGGGGCGATCCCATATTGTCATAAAAACCACCGGGTCCCGGATTATTTCTGTTTAGGATTTTTGTTATCTCTTTCAATCGGATGCTTTCATCGGGTAATTGTTCAATTTCGGAAAGCCGTCCGGAAAGCCACCTGGCGTCATTCAACGGAAAGTCAATATAATCTATAAAATTTCCACGACCGTCTTGCCCATGAAGCCTTTCGACGGTCAACTGTGCGCCAATACTTTTATATAACGAATCGGCCAGCGCAAAACATCGTTCTCGTAATTCTATGGCGACTTTTTGCTCTGCGGCTTTCAATAAAGTTTCTTTAGCCTTCCGGACGACAGAAAGCGAACCGCTTGGGCCGGCTTTCGACAGAATCTCATAAGCTTCCTGTTCCAAACAAGTTTCGTACAATAAGCGCCTGTAAATATATGCGTCATAATAGGCTCGGATCAATCCCATTTGAAAACGGGGATTGCATAATACTTCGTCCGAAGCATTTTTCTCAATGTCTTGCCACTGCAACAAGGTTCTCATCACTCCGTCATTGCTTAACAAGCTTCCTTGCAGGTTTTTTTCCAAGGCCATTAACCCCTGAGTTACAGATTCAACATACTCGCATCCAATGAAATACCTCACATAATCCCGTATAGTTTCTATAACCGGAGTTTCAACATTCCAATCCTGGTCGCTCCATACCATTTTATTCACATCATCATTGCTTCCCTCCGAATAGCTGATGCTCCCCTGAGCATACGGAGCAAATACATTGTGAATCTTTTTTTCATCATTGGGGCGCGGATTGATACACTCCCGTCCTAAAGTAATGGCATAGGCCAAATCCCACTTGGGTATCGGGTACTGGCTTTCCATACTGTGGGTAATATCTTCATATCTCCGGATAGGGATTTCCGGTACGATCCTTTCCCTGACCTCCATAATCGTATGTTTTACCCACGGTCCATATACAACTCCTCCCAGCCAATTGTATCCTTTATTGATATGGCTGTAGATTTTATCCAGCCAGTTGTTGGTCGGACGATATATCTGCGGGGATACCCATATCTTTGCATGGGGATGATATTCCTGTAACACTTCGGCAACGTTGGCAAGCCAGGGAAACATTATATCAGGGTCTAATTCGCCGGGATCGCCTCCCGGAACGAATACGCAATCAAGTTTAGGTAAAGTCTTGAAAACCGTTCTACGGTCTTCCAGTTCTTTTGCCACAATGTCGGGATTAGTATAATCCGTTTCCATATTCGGGTACCATATCCAAACGTCCATCCCGTAAGAAGCGGCAATTTTGGATTGCTCCACCATCATATCAATTACCGGAAGTTTCATATTAATACTTGTGGATTTATCATCAGTATACGGTGGCACAATTTCAATACTATTAGCGCCAAAAATGGCTAAGTCCCGAATATAGGAGTCGAATTGCGCAGGAGTCCATGCATCATAAGAATTTGTTTTAGCCCGGTAGCCAAGCTGATGGCCGCGAATAGGATATTGGGGTGTGGAAGAAATATTCATATCTGCCGGCGCCAATACTCGTCCTTTTTGCATCTCCATTTTTCGCAAAAGTTTTCCAATGCCGTAAAGAACGCCGCGGCTGTCATACCCAATTACTAAAACAGTCGTTGATTTTTCGTCAACAGCAATTTTATAGCCTTCGCTGCCCGCCGGATCCATTTGGGAAACAAGATTCCGAAAGTCAACCGGAAACTTTGTCAAATCATGTTCAAGACCGACGGCTATTATAGGATGCTTTCCTTTGGGCCAATTCCGACTGAGAGGAAGCGCTATGCCGCTTCTTTTTTCGATTTCTTCCTGCAAAACGGCAACAGATTTCAAGACAAGTTTGTCTTTCGATTCGCAGCATACAACTTTGGCATTCGACAAATCGATTGTATTTGCGTATCCTTTACTCAAGAATAAAATATTACAACTTGCAAATATTGCTAAATATGCGACGGTTTTTATCATTTCCCAAATGAATTATTTACTGTTTTACTTCTCTATTTTCATGGAACCCTTCTATATCCACATTGTCGCAATGTTCAACGACAAAATGCGGTTTATCCTGATTTTGAGGCAAATAATCTGTCGACAACTCAATCTTGTTATTCCGGAAGATTAAACCGTCGGTAGAATAAAAATTAAGAATCCGGTTATCAAAAATCTTAAAAGTATTATTTTCAATCACTATATTTTTATTATACCGGTTTTCGGCGCGTTTCGACGCATCAATTCCCGGACGGGTTTCAATACACGCCCAGCCCCATACTCCGTAATTACAATTATCGAACACGTTGTTACGGATTTGCAAATCACGGACTCCCGCCTGCTCAAACCAATAACGGGCGTCTCCTTCGAGCAGGATTGCAGCCCCGGGCGTATGGAAAGTATTACCTTCAACAATGGTTTTTCCTCTTGAATTAAGAAGAATTCCCCGCGCCCTGTTTTTTCCAATGAAACAATTTGAGATAATAATTTCGGGAGCTATGGAAGCGTCGCATACGGCGTCGCCGATTTTGACGTCTTCAGACAGTTTCGATTCCAACGTAACCCGGGTAATTTCCTTATTTATACGCTGCACGTTTTTAACCTTATTGACATGGTATGTATTCATACTCATTCCATCGACAAATTCAAGCTCCATTCCCGGTTTGATAAAATCAAAACCGAATTGCTGATTGTGAATCAGCCGCACATCAATAACATCCTGATCCGAAACAATCCTTTTATCAATGATTTGAACATAAATACCATGTATATTGGTCGCATCGTCCATCTGGTTCTCAAAAAGACATTCATTCAAAACGATACGTCCCGAACAATTAACAAAATGAGTGGCGTCGGCCGGAATACTGACTATCCGGTCTTTGCCGGGAGATGGAGTAATCTTGCAATGATGTAATTCAATATCCCGGCAGCGTTGTCCAATGACTCCCATACCCCCGCAATGGTAAATATGGATGTTCTCAAACCGGATATTTTCACAATCGGAAAGAGAAAAGGCGGGAATATTGCGGTTACAGGCTCCAAAAACCATCATGTTTCCTACCGTCGCTTTCACTCCTTTCCTAAAAATACGCACCTTGCGGTCGCCCAACGCCAGGGCGGGAACCGTACCTAAAGCGCTGATACCATAATCCCAAGCCTGAAAAGCGGTTTCTCTTTTCCCGGCGTCAAACTCAAGCATTCCACGAACAGGATATATTTCATTTTCTTCACGATTAAGAGTGGTTTGAATCGCACGCGGTCCCTTATCGGTTGTTTTCGATGGAAAGCCGGTAAAAACCAACATTCCTTGAATAATTTTGTACGGATATTCTTCACTGAAACGGACGTCAAGATATTCTTCATTAACATCAAGAATCTTGCCTTCACTGTGAAAAGTCCGCTTCCAGTCAATATTGAAATTACGAAATGTAATATTTTTACATCTGTTCAAGACAAACGGATTTAAAAAACCGTGAAAAATAAAGGTCGCCCCGTTACCGTCGAACTCGACGTCTGAGAGTTCATCCCAAAGAAATACAATTCGCTTAAGTCCCTCGTCGTTATTGCTGACAAACATATATTTTTCGTTCGCAAAATCAGGATAGAAATCGTATTGTCCGGGATCAAACGTGATCTTTTTAATAATTTTTGCTTTACCTTTTTTTCCCATATCTCTGGAAAAATCGACGGCGTCACAGGTAGAATCATCCGCTTTTCCGTTGTGATAGATGGCTACGCGTTGTTCTCCACAAGCCGCCAACAAGCACATCATACAAAGAAAACCTATCTTTTTCATAATAGCTTCTTACTATACTTTTTAATTTTGGGTCAAATGTAGAGCGGAATTTTACTTTTAAGGTGTTATTTATTCCCAAATATATTTTATTATGTAACGACCAACAAGAGGGCAAAAAAAAAGCCCGCCATGCAGGATCTATTCTATCCGGATATTTCCGGTTTGCAGGTTTCGGACAAGAAAATATTTAATGATATAAAAGACTTTTTATTCAGTTGTCTATAATTTATATTTATATGAAAATCAACGATATATCAAAATATCAAGAGGGATAAAAATTTCATCTGCATGTGCTGGGCTTGAAAAAAATTGCTTAAATTTTTGTTATTTAAATTTATACCTTTTTCTTTGCCTCGATTTACGAAACAAACAATGACAAATTTCTCATATACCGGCACAAATAGTTTAATAATTGCTTCCCGCTTTTTTAACACTTTAAATGCGAAAATTAAGAAGCATATATTACATTCAAAATAAATAAGTTAATGTAAAATATTCGGTATGATTGCGGATATAGGCGTTATCGGCGTTTTTCTCGCGATTGAAGCGACTCAAAGCCATTCTACTCGTA
>JAIRZF010000087.1 GCA_031267385.1 Dysgonamonadaceae bacterium
AGCATACCTGGAATCACTGAGGGGTTTTGCAAAGATGCTTATTCTTTTTTCTATTGCAGAAATCTATCCCGCGCAAAGTATAAATAGCAATATATGGTTGTCATCATGCAATGGTAATCCTTTTTTCTACCGCTACATATTTTCGTGCGTTTACCCTGGCATTTTTTTATGAAAAAAGGGGAAACCGTCCGGATCTCCCCTTATAATAAAGCCGCATCGTAGATATGAACAAACTCCGCGTGACAGGATTTGAGTGCTTTGCTACCTTTGTAATCCACCGTGCTATGCATACCACTTGGGCGTGGCCCGCCATTGGCAACAAGAGCTTGTCTCGGAATTTTTAATCTTTTGATGAGTTTCCCAATCGACTAAATGCGGCTATGAGAAATATCTCTCTTTACGTTGCAAATGTAAGAAACAAATATCATTCGCCCAAATTTTTTAACAGAAAAATGCGCCAATAACAGATTCCTCCGCTATTGGCACACTTTCGGACAATTCATTGACTGATGTTTATTTCACTTTGTCGACAATGGCCTTGAATGCTTCCGGGTGATTCATTGCCAAATCGGCAAGAACTTTGCGGTTGATTTCAACGCCTTTCTTGTGTAATGCTCCCATCAAACGGGAGTAAGACAATCCTTCCAAACGCGCCGCAGCATTGATACGCTGTATCCACAATGCACGGAAATTGCGTTTTTTGGTGCGACGGTCGCGGAAGGCATACGTCAAACCTTTTTCCCACGTATTTTTTGCTACTGTCCAGACATTTTTTCTGGCTCCGTAATAACCTCGTGTTAATTTGAGGATTCTTTTTCTTTTAGCTCTTGAAGCTACATGATTTACCGATCTAGGCATAATAATAAAAATGTTTTGAATGTTAGCGTCACATCATTTGTGATCTTTAGTTGCTAAAACTCTGTTAATAAATCTTTTAGAAAATCACTAAATAATGAAGCCTTACTTCAAAGCCAACAACTTTTTTACGCGTCCCACATCAGAGGGGTCTACAGTTGTGATATGAGTCAGTCTTCTTTTTTGCTTTATAGTCTTCTTTGTCAAGATGTGACTTTTAAAAGCGTGTTTTCTTTTGATTTTCCCTGTTCCGGTAAGAGTAAATCTTTTTTTGGCACCGGAATTAGTCTTCATTTTTGGCATTGTACTTATTTTTAATTGTTTTTAGTTTTACGTTATACGTTTTACGTTTTACGTTTTACGTTTTACGTTTTACGTTTTACGTTTTACGTTTTACGTTTTACGTTACATTTTCTTCAACATTCTCAGAAATTCTTCAACACTCTCAGAAAATTCCTCAACATTCTCAGAAAATTCCTCAACACTCTCAGAAAATTCTTCAACATTCTCAGAAATTCTTCAGTATTCTCAGAAAGAGGAACTTTTTTTTCTTTTTCTTTTCTTTCCTCTTCTATTCTTTTTTCTATTCTTTTTCTTCCTCGTTTTCTTTTTCCTTTTCCGGAACGGGTTGTTTTATGACTTCCAGAGGGGCTTGTTTCACAACTGTCGGTTTTGCCTGAGCTGCGACAGGCGCTTTTTTCGGAGCCAGCATGATGATCATTTTTTTACCTTCCAAAGCAGGCATTTGTTCTACTTTAGCATAATTTTCCAAATCATCAGCGAACCGTAACAACAACACTTCACCCTGTTCTTTAAAAAGAATTGAACGTCCTTTGAAAAACACATAGGCTTTTACCTTAGCGCCATCTTCCAGGAAGCTTTTGGCATGTTTAAGTTTGAAATTATAATCATGATCGTCAGTTTGAGGCCCAAAACGGATCTCTTTCACAACAATCTTAACAGATTTCGCCTTTTGTTCTTTCTGGCGTTTTTTCTGTTGATAGATAAATTTCTGATAATCAGTGACTCTACAAACTGGAGGAACAGCATTTGGAGAGATTTCAACCAAATCAAGACTCTGTTCCCTGGCAATCTTTTGAGCTTCTGCAAGGGGATAAACACCTTGTTCAACATTATCTCCTACTAAGCGGACTTCTCTGACCCGGATTTTCTCATTTACCCGGTATTGATCCTTAAGATTGTCTTTCTTCATTCAATAAATATAAATTCTCTTTTTTTATGTTGTTTGCATTATTGTTTTTGCCACTGATTCATCTGTTTTTCAGACTCATCATTCAAAATCCCGGCAAAGGTAGTAATTTTCATTGAACCAACATCACCTCCACCTTGTTTTCTTACAGAAACTTCATTATTTTCAGCTTCTTTCTCTCCGACAATGAGCAAATAAGGTATTTTTTTCAACTCATTATCACGTATTTTACGACCGACCTTTTCATTACGATCATCAACCAATACTCTAATTTCCTGTTCATTGAGTTGTTTTGCTACCTGGTAAGCATAATCGTTGAATTTTTCACTGACAGGTAAAACAACAACCTGATCCGGAGTCAGCCAAATCGGGAATTTACCGGCAGTATGCTCAGTCAACAGAGCGACAAAACGTTCTATTGATCCAAATGGTGCACGGTGAATCATTACCGGACGATGCTTTTTATTATCAGCGCCAACATATTCCAACTCAAAACGATCCGGCAGGTTATAGTCTACCTGGATAGTTCCCAATTGCCAGCGACGACCTAAAGCATCTTTCACCATAAAGTCCAGTTTAGGCCCGTAGAACGCGGCTTCACCCAGTTCAACACGGGCTTTAATGCCCGATTCCTGACAAACTTCGATGATTGCAGACTCCGCTTTACTCCAGTTTTCTTCTGTTCCGATATATTTATCTTTGTTATCAGGATCCCTCAAAGAAATTTGAGCTTCATAATCCTTGAAATCCAAGGCTTTGAAAATAATATTGATAATTTCCATTACTTTCTTGAACTCCTCTTTCACCTGATCGGGAGAACAAAAAATATGCGCGTCATCCTGAGTAAATCCTCTCACACGAGTCAAACCATGTAATTCTCCGCTTTGTTCATAACGGTAAACGGTTCCAAATTCCGCCAAACGCAGGGGCAGATCTTTATATGAGCGGGGAAATGCCTTGTAAATCTCACAGTGGTGAGGACAATTCATCGGTTTCAAGAGAAATTCTTCACCTTCTTCGGGAGTATGGATCGGCTGGAACGAGTCTTTTCCATATTTCGCATAGTGCCCTGAAGTTACATAAAGCAATTTATTTCCGATGTGTGGAGTCATTACCTGCTGGTAACCATATTTACGCTGGATACGCTTCAGGAATTCTTCGAGTTTCAATCGCAATTGAGTCCCTTTCGGCAACCACAAAGGCAAACCTTGTCCGACATTTTGAGAAAATGTGAACAACTCCAATTCCTTACCAATCTTGCGGTGATCACGTTTTTTTGCTTCTTCCAATAACGTCAGATATTCATCCAACATCTTCTTTTTAGGGAAAGTGATGCCATATATACGCGTTAACTGACGACGTTTTTCATCTCCACGCCAATACGCTCCGGCCACCGACATCAATTTCAGGGCTTTGATATAGGATGTATCCGGCAAATGAGGGCCACGGCACAAGTCGGTAAAACTACCCTGAGTGTAAGTAGTAATAGTCCCGTCTTCCAATTCACCGATCAACTCTGTCTTATAATTTTCTCCGCGATCACCAAACAGCTTCAAGGCTTCACCTTTCGAAATATCCTGACGAACAATAGCTTCCGTACGAGCTACCAATTCTGCCATTTTAGCTTCTATTTTAGGGAAATCGCTATCTTTAACGGCAACATCTTCTCCCGGATCTACATCATAATAAAACCCGTTTTCGATAGCCGGACCAATTCCGAATTTAATTCCGGGATATAATTCCTGCAAAGCTTCGGCCATCAAGTGAGCGGACGAGTGCCAGAAAGCATGCTTCCCTTCTTCATCGTCCCACTTGTAAAGTTTTACGGACGCATCGTCATTAATAGGACGGGTCAGATCCCAGGTATCACCATTAACGCCTGCGGCAACGACATCCTGAGCCAACCTTGAACTAATACTCTCTGCGATCTGCATTGAAGTAGTCCCTTTCGGGTACTCCCGGACAGAGCCATCTGGGAATGTTATTTTAATCATAATCAAGCCATTCATTTAAACAAAAGAAATGAAAGAAAATATTTTTCATTCTCTCCATTTTTTCATTATTTTCACTTCAAAAATGGGTACAAAGTTACTATTTTTTTCGAATATTGGTGATATTATTGAAGGAAATCGGATGGAAAACCAAAATATTTCTGTGGGTTTGTCGCCATATCCAATCTTTCCGGCGCTTGTCAGTGCATTCCATCTATAATAAACAGGATTGTGCGATCTATTTTAGATTGCTGAGCCTTAACAAATAGGGATGCACCCAGGGCAAACGCATATTAAATTTAACATAATTTAAATACTAAAGATTTGTATAGATCGTTAATATAATAAAAGAGTTATGCAAACACCGCTTAGTTATTTTACAGCCATTCGCGACCCA
>JAIRZF010000102.1 GCA_031267385.1 Dysgonamonadaceae bacterium
GAAAAATGATTTGCACTTCGGGGACAGAGGCAAAACCAATTGGAAAAATGATTTGCACTTCGGGGACAGAGGCAAAATCAATCGGAAAAATGATTTGCACTTCAGGGACAGAGGCAAAATCAATTGGAAAAACGTTTCCCTCAAGCATCCCTGAGCTGTCGCAACGGAGTACGGGGAAAAACATGAAGTTATCTGCGCTAAAATTACTATCTTTGGAGCCGGTTGAGCGGACATGCCGGCTACCGTGGAAGTCAAACTCAACCGGAATGAAAACAATTAACAACAACGAAATGAAAACAAAATCAATCCATCCGTTCTTCACCCGGAATTGGGTGGCAAATTTCCTGTCGAATGTATTGGGAGTGGTCGTAGGCATCGCACTCACTTTCGGCATAAGTTATCTGATTCAGAAAAGTAATGAGAAAAAGCAGATCCGCGAAACCATGGTACTCCTCAAGAAAGAAATCACCGACAACCAAGCCGTGATCGGTCGTATCAAAGAAGATTTCGTCCAAACCAAAAAGGCTTTCGGCGTCCTGCTCTCCGACGAATGGAAAAACCTCCCTCCCGATACATTGAGCAAACATAGCTTCAACGCCAGAAGCGTCACTTCCTACAATATCAACCGTTCGGCATGGAATGTCTTTCAGCAATCCGACGTCATTAAAAACTTCGACGACAAAGAACTGATCGTTGCCCTCTCCGAACTCTATGGCAACATCAATCTGATGGAAGAATGGTGGGATATCTACTGCCAGGAAAAAATGACGGCCGTCTCCACGCGGGCAAGTGGCAACGACCGAATCGAATTTCTTGAAGCTTTCTTGTCGGAAAAAAAGGTGTACGAGTTTATGGAAGAAATTTACACTTTTAACAAATACACTTTCGAAGAACCTTTCGATGACACGATCGACTTTGCCGACTACATCCTCTACCTGATCGACAAAAGCGGCAACTACCACTACTCTTTCAAAGATTTAGACAAAGAATTTGAACAGTTCAAAGCCAACCGGCTCGAATCATCCGAGCAACCGGATGATAAATAGTGACAATTCAAACGCTTATCTCAAAGGTATTTTGTTTAAATAAAAAAGGGAAGCATTACCTTTAATATTTTGCGTAAATCGGCAAGCGCCTGCGTAATATGGTTTTCAACTGTTCGCTTATTAATGTTCAGTTGTTGGGCGATTTCTTCGTTTGTAAGTCCGTCCTTGCGACTCATGGTAAATATCCGTTTTCGTTGTGGAGGCATGTTATCTATGGCTATATCGATCAACAAGCCCAGCTCTTCGGCGTGCAGTTTTTCTTCCAGTAAATCGTCAACCAGAATCTGTTGTTGATAAAACTTTTGAAGATGTCCCTGCCTGATCACATTCAACTTGTAGTGATTATAGATTGCATTTCTCACCATACGAAATAAATACGCTTTGAATGAACCCGCTTTGGATACAAATTCCCGGTGTGTCCAGACATTATAAAAAACATCCTGAGCAATATCCGAAACCTCATCGTCATCTTTTATAAAACCCAATAAAAAGCGTTTCACAAGACTATGATAAGACATGAAAAGGATATTGAAAGCTTCGTGATTTCCTTTCCCCAGTTCTGCAAGGTACTTTAACTCCGACTCTTTATCCATTCTGCTCAGGATGCTTCTGCTTACATCGAACCCTCTATTTTACGTTTCTTTTTACTTCAGCGAGTTACAAACTTCCTGATTTACTTTACGAACGCGGTCTTCTTCTATTTTAATTTGTTTGCGGTCGTAAGTGATCAAACCGTTTACTTCACCTTCAACATCCGTTGTTTGGGTATACACCGCTGCGGAATAGCCGGCTTTGATCAGTTTTTTGAGTTGTTCTGCGAATTTCACATACTCGTCGGTAACTTCTTTTATATTCTTGAACTGAACATAACCCCAGTTTCTGTCGGGTTGCCAAAGGTGATCTTGCATCGGCAAGCCAATACCGCCATATTCTCCCAACACCGTGACACGTTCTGCTTCATACATTAATAATTCCGGGCCCGGATATCGGTGTAAGTCCAGTATATCGCCAACACGGTAATGATTTCCTCCGCTGGCCGGGTTTACGAGGCGGGACGGATCGTGTTTTTTAGTCCATTCTACAATTTCAGGAGTTTTGAACTGTCCCCAGGCTTCGTTGAACGGCACCCAAACCACAATACACTGGTAAGGCATGCAAAAATTTACGATTTCGTTCCATTCCTTACGGTAGTTTGCATCAGATTCGGCGCTGCGTTTCATTTCAGTCCCGGAAAAATAGTTGTACATGTCCCAATGAGGAGAACGGTCTCCACTAGGCATATCCTGCCATACAAGAATACCCAAACGGTCGCAATGAGTATACCAGCGTGCCGGTTCGACTTTTACGTGCTTGCGGATCATGTTGTATCCGAAATCTTTCGTTTTCTTGATGTCATAAGCCAGAGCCTCGTCGGTAGGAGCTGTATAAAGTCCGTCGGGCCACCATCCCTGATCCAGGGGGCCATACTGGAAATAATCTTTGTTATTCAACTGCATGCGCATAATACCGTACTGGTCGCGTTTGGACGATATTTTACGCATGGCGGTATAACTCTTCACCTGGTCGACCACTTTGCCTTTGCTTACCAGACTCACTTCCATATCATAAAGGAAAGGAGATTCCGGCGACCATAATTTAGCGTCAGGAATGTTCAGTTCCAAAATTTGTCCCGGAACAGCTTTTGCCCGGGCAACAACATCAGCCCCATCTTTTACTTTCACTTCAACGATGTCGGCAGCCTGAGAGTTCTCCGTACAGACTTTAACGGAAAGACGGTTTTTGTCAATGTCGGAGGTCGCTGTTACTGCATTGATATGCAGATTATTAACCGGTTCCAGCCATACAGTTTGCCAGATTCCCGTCACCGGAGTATACCAGATCCCGTGAGGATTGCTAACTTGTTTTCCCCTGGGCTGGTATCCTTTATCCGTACCATCCCAGACCTTTACTGTCAGTTTCTGATCTCCACCGGTAAGATATGGAGTAATATCAAAACAGAAAGGAGTATAACCACCTGTATGCGAGCCGATTTTTATATCGTTCAGGTAAATTTCCGCTTTCCAGTCTACGGCGCCGAAATGCAAGAGGATATTTTTACCTTTCCATTTAGAAGGGATTGTAAACGTACGTTTATACCACAATTCATTGTTTTCGCCAACCGGTTTCTGAACACCGGAAAGGCTGGATTCTATAGCAAAAGGCACTAAAATTTTTCCGTCAAAACTGTTGGGTTCAGCTTGTCCGGCAGGAAGAATAGCATAATCCCACAATCCGTTGAGGTTTTGCCAGTCGGAACGCTCCATGATCGGCCGCGGATACTCGGACAATACATTGTCGGGGTTAATTTTTTCAGCCCAGTCCGTTTTGATTTTATCGCCGGCAGGCTTCCATTGAGCAAATGCTACAGTCGTCAGAAAAAGGATTCCGACAGTTAATAAAAGTTTTCTCATGATTTTGTTGTTTTATTGTATTAATTATTAGTCAGTTGTAGGTCCATGAACAACCAGTTTTCCGTCAGGCTGAATTTCCATTTTATCAATGAAAACCATGCGTTCATCTCCGGTTTCCGCTGTTCTGCCGTGATAAACACAATACATTTGTTTGCCTGTCCTGAACATCATGCAATGTCCGGTACCGGTTACTTTTCCTCCGGATTCAGTATTTTTCTGAAGTACCGGATTATTATCGGCTTTCATAAAAGGTCCGAGAGGACTCTTAGATGTCGCATATCCCACTGCATAATTTTTTCCGCCGAAATAATTTGCAGAATACATCAGATAATAAGTATCATTTTCTTTGAAGATATACGAACCCTCCGTCCAGCGACGGTTAACTTCGTGAGACGTCACCGAACGGCTTTCCCATCCGGCCTGTTTATCATCCATTTTCAACGGCGGACGAAGCAGGAGCACCGGTTCTCCGATAACGCCTGAAAAATCAGGATTCATTTCCACACCATAGACCCAGCTTTCTTCAATCTCATCATACCAGCCTTGTTTTTTTGCCCAATCCGCAACTTCACTTTCCACCGGATTTTTATAGCAGCAGCGCGAAAAATAGAGATAAACCCTATCATCTTCGAAATACAGGTTCGCATCGATAATCGGATAACCCGGATCAAAAACAGGACGGTTTATCAGGTCTTTGAATGGCCCGGCCGGACTGTCGGCCACAGCGACTCCTATTTTAAAGTTCTCACCTTCATTATTCGGATTTTCACGCCAATCGGCGCTGAACAGCATATAATATTTCCCGTCGATTTCATACACTTCGGGAGCCCAGAAATTAGCGACACACCAGGACGTATCGGTGTTTCCCTGATACACGCGACCCGTTTCTTCCCAATCGGACAAATTGGAAGAAACATAAGCGCGGAAACCGTCCGTTACGCCTCCGGTACCATACATGTAATATTTACCATCGGAAGCTTTCAGGATAAAAGGGTCGCCAAAAGCGATAGAAAGAGGATTGTGAATTTTAATGTCATTGGAGATGTTTGAGACGGTAGCGTCTTTTTTACCGGATGTACAGGATGAAAGACAACCCAACAGCAGCAAATTAAAAATAATAATTGGTTTTCTCATATAATTTAAGAATATAATGAATTAAAATACAGGCGATCCTGCCTCCAGAGAAGGCTGATTATCCTTGACAACCGGCCAATCATTTTCCCAATCCACTTTATCCAGGAATAAACTTCTGCCACTGGTATTGTCGACACAAAAACCATGATAGAAGATCCAATCGTTCCCGGCTTTGTCCTGAATGATTTCCGAATTATGTCCGACCCCCACAAAACTATCGTTCTTGTGTATCAGCGTCTCATGGTGGTTTTCCAACATCGGCTGTCCTTTTTTATCAACGTATGGCCCCCAAAGATTTTCCGAACGTCCCACAACCGTTGTGTAAGTGCTTTTTAATCCTTCGCAACAAGATCCGATGGAAGCGAACAGATAATAATATTTCCCTCTTCTATGAATGTAAGCGCCTTCATAAGCAGTTCCGGCAACCTGTCGTTTTTCGACATTCTCTTTAATTTTCAAACCATCATCCGAAAGTTCTATTCCATAAATCCCCCGGAAACTTCCCCAAAACAGGTATTTTTTTCCGTTGTCTTCCACATAATTCTGGTCAATCGAGTTTTTAACCCCGATTTCGTTGCTGCGGAACAACATCCCAAGATCGGTAAAAGGGCCTTCCGGTTTATCCGCAACAGAAACACCTATGCCACAAGTCCATTCTCCACCCCATACCGACATGGAATAGTACAATACATATTTTCCGTTGATATAATTGATGTCGGGAGCCCATAAACCGCCTTTCGGTTCAAATGTGGGACGGGTAGATTCCGTGAAAGCTGTTCCTGTAAATGTCCAGTTCACAAGATCTTTCGAATGATAAATCGGAAGATTACGGACGTCTTCCGTACTGTAGAGGTAAAAACTGCCGTCCTGTATCCTGATAACAGTCGGATCCGGCGCACTTCGTCTCAATACCGGATTGCGGTACAAATTATCCGGAGCCGGATCCTCTTTATCCTTTTCACAGCCCGTCGCAAGGAAGAAGGTAAAAAAAGAACAAAGAAACAAAATAATGACCTTTTTAAACATGACAATGATTTTGAGTTGCAAATATACATTTTTTTCACGCAGATGGAATGTCAAAATTCTGCCAAATACAATTAATTTTCTGTCAAATAACCGATATTTAGATTGTATTGACTAAATTTGTACCCTAATCATTTCTATAGTCTGAATGGAACAGTTGACAATTGTCAAAGTTGGAGGCAAAATCGTTGAAGAAGAAGATTCGTTGAAAGTCTTATTGAAAGACTTCTCTGCTATCAAAGGATATAAAGTGCTGGTGCATGGTGGCGGAAGATCTGCAACCCGTATGGCGGAACGGCTCGGAATTGAAAGTAAAATGGTCGACGGTCGCCGTATCACAGATGCGGAAACCCTGAAAATCGTAACAATGGTATATGGAGGCCTGGTGAACAAGAATATTGTTGCCGGGCTTCAGTCGTTAGGCCTGAATGCAATAGGACTTACCGGCGCCGACCTGAACATGATCCTGTCCGATAAACGCCCCGTGAAAACCATCGATTATGGATTTGTCGGCGATGTAAAACAGGTAAATGCCGAACTTCCGGTGGAATTGATACGGAGCGGAGTCGTTCCGGTATTGGCTCCCCTGACTCACGATGGAAAAGGAAATATCTTAAATACGAATGCCGATACCATTGCCGGAGAAGCTGCAAAAGCATTTGCCCGTCATTTTGATGTCCGGCTGATCTATTGTTTCGAGAAAAAAGGAGTGTTGTCTGAAGAAAGCGACGATAACAGCGTTATTCCCGAAATAACCCCGCAAATCTTTGAACAATATGTTTCCCTGGGAATGATCAACGGAGGAATGATCCCGAAACTTGAGAATGCTTTTGAAGCTATCAATGCCGGTGTAAAAGAAGTAATGATTACCCACGCATCGGAAATTCATACCGGCCGGGGTACAAAGATAATCGGATAACAAACCCCACAATATAAATAACCACAAGAGTCAATAAATAAAATTGAGATGGAAAAGAATTTTCAAATGGTGGCAAAAACCTTGTATGGACTGGAAGATATTCTGGCTTCAGAATTGGTTGCCCTTGGAGCTAATCACCTGCAAATCGGACGGAGAATGGTTTCTTTTGAAGGAGATAAATCATTGATGTATAAGGCGAACTTTCATTGCCGTACCGCCCTTCGGATACTGAAGGCCATAGACTCCTTTACGGCAAAAAGTTCTGACGAGGTCTATGAAAAAGTAAAACAAATCCCATGGGAAAATTATCTGATCCCCAAGAAAACGTTTGCGATAGATGCCGTCGTACATTCAGAGGTCTTTACCCATTCTAAATTTGTTGCTTACAGGACAAAAGATGCAATTGTGGATTACTTCACAGAAAAAGGAGAAGATCGTCCTTCCGTTCGTATCAATAATCCTGATTTACAATTACACATTCATATTTCACATCGTGATTGTACTATCTCAATTGATAGTTCGGGAGAATCCCTGCATAAACGCGGTTACCGGGTGGAAGAAACAGAAGCCCCTTTGAACGAGGTGCTTGCTGCCGGAATGATTCTGAAAACAGGCTGGAAAAGTGATTCCAATTTTGTTGATCCCATGTGCGGCTCCGGAACATTATTGATTGAAGCGCTGCTGATTGCCCGTAATATTCCTCCCGGCATTTACAGAAGTAAATATGCCTTTGAAAAATGGGATGATTTTGATGAAGAATTGTTTAAAGAAATCAGTTCGGATGATAGTGGAGAAAAGGATTTTGAATTCAAAGCTTATGGTTCGGACATTTCAGATAAAGCGATCGCCATAGCTGCCCGGAATGTTAAAAATGCAGGACTTTCAAAATATATAGAACTTGATGTCAAACCTTTCCAAAAATATGAAAAAGCCCCGCAACCCGGAATCCTGGTGACGAATCCCCCTTATGGAGAACGATTGAACCCAAAAGATCTGATGGCTTTATATGGAATGATCGGAGAGCGGATCAAACATGTTTTTACCGACTATGAAGCCTGGGTATTGTCTTCCAATAAAGAAGGATTTGATAACATAGGTTTAAAACCATCTGCAAAAGAAAAACTGATCAACGGATCCCTGGATTGTGAGTTCCGCAAATATGAGATCTTCAGTGGAAAACGGAAAGATTTTGTGAGTGAAGACAAAGAGAGGAGATTAGAACTTAAAAAGCTTCCGCAATGAAAAAACCGAATCATTTCTTTTATTTTATAAGTATCCTGTTCATGTCTGTGAATTTAAATGTACAGGCTCAGGAACTCACTCTGGAAGAACTTCTTCCGGGAGGAAAAAATTATTTTGATTTTATTCCGAACTTACCCCTTCAATCCCGTTGGTTCGGTGACCAGGTCGCCGTTTCAAATAAAGATACCTTGTATCTGGTCAATCCTAAATCTCCTTCGAAAAAAACACTCCTGATCACCAATGAAGAACTTCGTAAATTATTATCAAATGAAAGAGCTGATGTAAACCGGATCACTTTCCTGAAAACCGGCGGAACAGAAGCTGCATCTATTCTTTTGCCGGAAAAAAATAGTACCAGACGTGTTTTATTTGATATCCGGAACAAACAGATATTGAAACAAATCAATCAGGAAAGGACTTGGGGAAATCTTGATTTTTTTCCTGATAACCAACGAATCGCGTTTACAATAGAAAATAATCTCTATCTCTCGGACGAAAATAATGGTCTGCCGGTTGAAGTCGCTAAAGACCCTGATAAAAACAGTATCAACGGGCAATCCGTCCACAGGAACGAATTCGGCATCAAAAAAGGTACTTTCTGGTCTGCAAACGGTAATTATCTGGCATTTTACAGGATGGACGAAAGTATGGTCGGAGATTATCCTCTGGTCGATATTTCCGCCCGTGAAGCGGAATTGAAATCAATCAAATATCCTATGGCGGGAATGGCGAGCCATGAGGTGACTGTGGGCGTATACAATTTGAGCAGCGGACGAACAGTTTTTCTAAAAACAGGTGATCCGAAAAACCGTTATTTTACGAATCTTTCCTGGAGTCCCGACGAAAAATACTTGTACATTGCAGAACTCAACAGAAACCAGGATACCTGTACCGTAAATTGTTATGATATACAGACGGGAGCCAAAGAAAGGACTTTATTTACGGAGACAAATGAGAAATATGTTGAACCGCAGAACCCGATGTTTTTTCTTAAACGCAATCCGGAATTGTTTATCTGGCAAAGTAAGCGTGACGGATATAACCAACTGTACCTGTATCGTACGGATGGTGAACTGATCAGGAAATTGACGTCAGCCCGGGCTGATGTGCTGCAAATACTCGGCTTCGACGAAAAAGAACAGTTTATCTTTATTACTTCTAATGAATTAAGCCCGATAGAAACTCAGGTATACAAAATAAATATCGAAACCGGAGAAAGAATCCAACTGACTTTTGAACCGGGAGTTCATTCTGCCGTATTAAGCCCGTCGGGGAAATACCTGCTGGATAACCATTCCAGTCAGCAAACAATCCTGAACCAGCAGATAATCCGGACGGAAAACAAGCAGTCGATAGCTTTTCAGAAAGCGTCGGATCCCTATAGCTCATACCGCCTGCCGGAGGTATCCTTAGGCTCACTAAAAGCAGCCGATGGAGCTTCCGATCTGTATTATCGCCTGGTTAAGCCCCTGGATTTTGATTCCACCCAAAAATATCCTGTGATTATTTATGTTTACGGAGGGCCTCATAGCCAGATGGTGAAAAATAACTGGATGGCAGGAATGAGAGGTTGGGATATTTACATGGCGCAAAAAGGCTATGTCGTCTTTACAATGGATAATAGAGGAACCTCAAACCGGGGATTGGCTTTCGAGAATGTGATTCACAGGAATCTGGGAGTTCATGAAACTGCCGATCAAATGTGCGGAGTTGAATTTCTGAAGTCATTGCCTTACGTCGATGTAACAAGAATTGGAGTTCATGGTTGGAGTTATGGCGGTTTTATGGCGACAAATATGATCCTGCGCCATCCTGATGTATTCAAAGTAGCCGTTTCCGGAGGTCCTGTAATTGATTGGAAATACTACGAAGTGATGTACGGGGAACGTTACATGGATACGCCTCAGGAAAATAAACAGGGTTATGAAAATGTTTCCCTGCTTAACCTGGCCGGTAATTTGAAAGGACACTTGTTGCTGATTCATGGAGACGAAGATCCTACGGTTGTCTGGCAAAACAGTTTGTCATTCCTGAAGGCTTGCATCAAAGCCCGGACTTATCCCGATTATTTTATTTACCCGGGACACGGACATAATATGTCGGGACCGGACAGGGTACATTTGTATGAAAAGATTACCCGATATTTTGATGATTATTTAAAGTAATGTTTTAACTTTGGACAAAAGTTAGAAGCTATGTATTTAGAGCAACTAAAACTGGAAAATTTCAAATGTTTTCAAAAAGAACAGACGTTCGATTTTGGGAAGATAACTTTGCTTACCGGAGCAAATAGTAGTGGGAAAAGTTCCGTTATTTATGCTGTTTTGGGCGCCTTGCAATCAGGAGAATTCCCTTCCTTATTTTCTACAAATGGAAAGTATGTAAATATGGGTAGTTTCGAAGAGGTGTCCTTTGACCATAAAAAAGATTCAATAATTAAGATTCATCTGAAATTTGAAAATATAAGAAGTGGAGAGAATAAATATTTTGATATCCAAACATTTTGGTCTTTTGGCAAAAATACGCTTCCTGAACTAAAAAATCTAAGAATTGAATCATCAACGTCTTCATTTGAAATAAACGATCCGGAAGACCTCAAAAATTTAAAATTATTTCCTCCTGATATACAAAAAACGATTGTTTCTCTTAAAGTCTTTCTCTCAAAATATGAGGAAAAAATAAATTTCATCGGATCTTTTCGATATAATCCTGAGCGTACTTATAATGAGAAAAATTATGGGCGGTATAAAGTTGACAAATCAGGGGATGGATACCTGGATCAAATTATTGCCTGGGAAACGCAATCGTCCCCAAAGTTTGAAATGTTAATAAGCATAATGAAAGATCTTTCTCTTTTGGAAGATATTGAGTCTAAAAGATTAGAAGGCGGACGTTATGAGTTTAAAATAAAGACAATAAAGGGAGGCGCGTATTCTTCATTAAGTGATGTAGGGTATGGAATTAGTCAATTTATGCCGGTTATGGTTGCTGATTTGCAGTTGCCGAATGATTCGCAATTATTCGTTTCCCAACCGGAAATTCATCTACATCCGAATATTCAATCTTTATTCGGAGATTATTTAGTGAGACAGGTCAATAATTCGGGAAAACGTTATATCCTTGAAACTCATAGCGAATATTTATTGAATAAAATAAGATTGGCAATTGTGAAAGGAGAAATAAGCGAGGAAGATGTCAGGGTGTATTTTCTCGAAAATAATAATACGGATACTGATGTTTTTCCAATTAAATTCACTAAAAACGGACAAATTTTAAATGCACCGAAAGGTTTTTTCGAAACTTATTTAATTGATTCCATGGAAATTGTACTTAATGCAGCACCATGAAAAATGACCGTGAAAAATGATCATGAATAATAACCATAAATAATGACTATGAAAGATTTGTTTATAGATACGAATAATGCCGTGAAATTAAATAGACCTCAAACCGGAAATTTCAGATCCTTGTATTTATGGCTGAAAAGTGATGAAGAAGCATTACTCGTCGTTTCTCAAAAATTGCTGGTTGAATATTATCGTTCATGTGGATCAAGAAGTGGTTTTTCGTTTATTCTGGATAACTTGACCAGGTTTGGAAGGATGAAGAAGTTTGAAAAAAGTGAAATTGAAGAATTCAAATGTCAATATTACAGAAAAATTAGGTTCAGATCAAACAAGGAAGATCAGGAACTTATCCCTATTGTTTTATTGTCGGAACGAAAATATGCATTAACTTCAGATATAAATTTAAAATATGATTTGGAAAATTTTCCGAAATTCGGAAAACTTGTTAAAGTTTCAAATGATCCGGATAATATTCCTTATAATGAAATATAATCAATGAATAAAATGAATGAAACAATGAATAATATACTGCTTTTAGGCTCAGGAGGCCGCGAACATGCTTTAGCCTGGAAAATAGCGCAAAGTCCTAAAGTGGAAAGGCTTTTTATTGCTCCCGGAAATGCCGGTACGGTAGGAGTTGGAACAAATGTCGACATTTCAGTGAATGATTTTTCTGCACAGAGAGCGTTTGTACTGGAAAATAAGATCGATATGATAGTAGTTGGCCCGGAAGATCCGCTGGTAAACGGAGTTTATGATTTCTTTAAAAATGATCCCGAGACTTCCCATATCCCGGTCATTGGGCCTTCAAAGAAAGGTGCGCAAATGGAAGGTAGCAAGGATTTTGCCAAAGCTTTCATGAAAAGGCACAACATCCCGACAGCTAAATATTTTAGTGTTACCAAGGCTAATTTTCAGGAAGGAATTATTTTCCTGCAATCGATGAAAGCGCCTTATGTGCTTAAGGCTAACGGACTTGCTGCCGGAAAGGGAGTGCTGATAATAGATAATATTGCAGAAGCTGAAAAAGAACTTGGAAACATGTTGAACGGTAGTTTCGGACAAGCCGGCAGCACCGTTGTCATTGAAGAATTCCTTTCCGGTATTGAATGTTCGGTTTTTGTCCTGACAGATGGCCATTCATATAAAATACTTCCTGAAGCAAAAGATTACAAGCGGATTGGAGTAGGGGATACCGGCCTGAATACAGGGGGGATGGGGGCTGTTTCTCCCGTTTCGTTTGCCGATAAAACTTTCATGGAAAAAGTGGAGGAACGTATCGTAATTCCTACAGTAGAAGGTATGAAATCAGAAAATGTTGATTATAAAGGTTTTATATTCATCGGTTTGATCAAAGTGAACGGAGAACCGATGGTTATTGAATACAATTGCCGGATGGGCGACCCTGAGACTGAAGTTGTCATGCTGAGGATAAAATCGGATCTTGTTGATCTGCTGGATGGAGTTGCCAACGGTAATCTGGACAACAAAAATCTGATTACCGACGAACGTTTTGCTACTACGGTTATGCTGGTTTCAGGAGGTTATCCGGGTGATTATGAGAAAGGGAAAGTGATTACGGGTTTGGATGAAGTGAAAGGCAGTATTCCATTCCATGCAGGAACGAAAGCCTGGGATGGACAAATCCTGACGAATGGAGGACGGGTGATCGCAGTCAGTTCTTATGGAAAAACGAAAGACGAGGCTTTGGAAATTTCATTTGAAAATGCCCGTAAAATAAAGTTCGAAGGTAAATATTTTCGTTCCGATATTGGTTTTGATCTGTAATTTATGAATTTGAAGCGGATACATAATGCTCTTATATCCGGCAGGTTTACGATCATAATATTCATTATCCTGGTGTTTGTTATGCGATTGCTTACCCGGCCGGATCTGGGTAGTATTGCTTTTTGGGTGGCTTTTCTGACACAAATCGGGATTTCAATTTCACTGCTTCATGTAAATCATGTTTACACGATTGTCCGGGGCAGGACGATGCTCCCTACGGTATTTTTCCTGTTAATGTCGGGAACTTCTCCTCTTTTTTATACCGAATGGAAGGGTAGTGTGATTGCTGCAGGAGTTTTGGTCTGTCTGATTTGCCTGTTTGCCTCATATCAAAAACCGAATTCCCAGCTCAATGCTTTGAATATAGGGTTAATACTAACTCTTTGTAGTTTTGTATGGCCTCCCGTATGGTTTTTATTTCCATTATTTTGGTATGGTTTTTATGAATTTCAATGTTTGAATATCAAGACGTTTTTTGCGTCAATAATAGGGATCATCACAGTTTACCTGTTCGCATTTGTTTGGGCT
>JAIRZF010000110.1 GCA_031267385.1 Dysgonamonadaceae bacterium
AAAGCTTGGAAGCCTTTATAACCGGGCGCCTTACTTCTTTGCCTGGGAAGATAATAAAGAGAACTCCATTATTTTACCTTTAAAAAACGGAACCGTATTATCTCCTATAACACTGAAGAATCAACGCATATATACTGATGAAACAGCATCCGGAACCATTTTAGTTGGTGTAAATTCGGTAATAACATACCAGGGCTCTTTCAGTAATCCGTCGAAAATGACCCTGTACCAATATGTAAATGATCACATATATGGTAATATAGATGTATATCCTATAAGCCAGCTGGTGATTGACAGCGGATATAATGTGGATTGGGGGGAGAAAAAAACAACATATGCCAAAACAAATTATTTATATGATTCGGAGCATGTTACCATAAATAGCAATGGAGAAATCACTGAATTTGCCGCTGCTACAACTATTTATGGTGGGATGGATACAGTGAAGAATAGTTATCCTTCGCCCGAAAATACGTTGTTTGGCCGGTCTGAATTTCGATTTCATAACAACGCGCCTGCCATATCCAACGGATTGATGCTGGATTGGTATGAAAAAGGGAACGAACCTGATTATTATTATAGTTACCTCAACGGAATGTTGTTTGATCAGACTGACTTTGATAATGATGGGAATCCGGTTCAAAGAATGATAAATTACTACGAAGTCAGAACAAAATATGCTTCTACAGATAACCCCGGCAATCTGAAACCTTTGATCGGAGGATATGTAAAAACCAAAGCGACAGAAAGTACTCAGTACGAAAATCCGCTGATTACAAAAGTTAATAATGCAGAAAAGAATATAGACAGGATTTTAGCTAATTCCGTGAATAACCTGTTTATATCACGTTCCATCCCTTTGGATCATCTAAAATATAAAGAAGCAGGCGTACCCGGCAGATGGATGATTTATCCGATGAAGGATAAACAAACCTACTATCCGGTAGTAGCTACAAACGATAAAACAACAGTTACTTTTGGTGTTACGCGTACGGTTCACTATGAATATGCCTATGATACCGGACTGATGACTGCTGATGAGACTGATAATTATACAATGGAAGGCTATCAGGAGTTTTTCAGAAGGGAAATCTATTTTGCTTATCAGGCGCCTGCCTATTCACAGTTCAAAGAGAAACATATCTGGTCGTCGGTAGCAGCATCTATTCGCTTTCATATTTCCAACAATAAAAAAACTCCGGTTGAACTGTCATTGACAACATACAAAAGGTGGGCGGAAGATACAGAGATACTAACTCCGTGGGCGCCTGAGTCGACCTGGACAGGGATCAGTGAAAAGGCATATAATCCGGCAAATTCAATTCCTGTAAATTTTAATAACTGGGACGCTAAATTAGTACATGTCGATCATTGGAGACAAACCGGTATTACTACTAAACGTGGTATTTCAGGAGCTGTAATGGAAGCTTTGGATGTAATGAATAAACCCACCTTTACGTTGAATGGAAAAGAAGATATGTATCGTATTGCAACATTTATAAATGCTTTTGAATTTGAAACCGCATATCTCGGTTTCGAAAAATATGAAGCTTGCAGTGGATGGTCTCTCAGTAAAAGCGCCCTTGAAGAATCATTAGTAGAAGGAGATGCACATACGGGATACAGAAGTCTTAAACTCAATGCAGATGCTTCTGATTCTTTGCAAAAAAAGATACGGATAAGCACGAATAAAATATACATTCTTTCTTGTTGGATTAAAACACCCGAGACATTTGATGCTTATCAGGGAAAAGCAGAATGGAAAATAACAGATAATAAAGAAAATGTACTCTGTACTTTCGAAATAAAAGGTACAAATAGAAAATGGGAATACAGGCATTTTGTAATCAATATAAGGAGCGAAACGGAAAGAATTGACATCTGTCTTAGTGCGATAAACGGAAAACAATCCGGTAAAAATTATCTTTTACTGGATAATATTTTATTCAATCCTCTGGATAGTGAAACTTCTGTTTCCATATATGATACTATTTATGGAGATGTTCTGGCAAGTATCACACCATCCGGACAGGTATTAAGAAATGGATATGACAACTATCATCGCGCCCAATCCCAGACTATCAACAACAAAACCTCTTCGTTGACGACTCTTTTTATGCCGGAACAATGGGTGAATAATACAGATGTATGTATCAATAAAACCTATCCGAATGCCATTACGGAAATAAAAGCAAGTGAAGGCGGAACAATGGTTGACTTAGTACAGGGCGAGGACTGGAAAGATGAATGGTCAGGGAATAATTTGTCAGATTGGTATACAAAGAATAATATGCTTTTTTATTCGGGAAATAAACAAGATACTCTCCAATTAATATGCACGGAAAATGAACGCGATTATGGAGTGAAAGTTTCTTTTGTTCAACCTGTTGATAAAAAAAACAATCTTCTTTTACCTTCAAAAAACACAGGTATATCTTTAGGTAATGATTTGCAGGTACTATGGAATCCAGCATTAGGTTGGACAGTAAAACACCACAAAAAACAAACTCAGATCGTTTCTCCTGTTCCCGGAACATCCGGATTTGGTACGGAGTGGATTTTAATTGCTTCTGAAGATATCGTTTCCGGTAAAACTTCTGTTTATTTTATGGTGGACGGATTGCTTCTATACTCGGATTCAAATTGGAACCTTGTTCAGGGAACATTCGGCCTTATTTTATCTGAGGCAGGATTTGGATTTAAAACCATAACCACATTTAAGAACCCGTATATAGCGACTGAATATTTAGATGGAGCTGCGAGAGAGATTCAGAAAATCAATTTGGACGGACCTGATATCATCGTACAGGAAACCGTATATGATCCTATAGGGCGTGCTGCTATTGCAACAAAATCTGCACGGATCAAAAACAGAGCTCCTTTGTATCAGGCAGATTTTGTTCGGAGTTTTGATTCGGTTACCGGAATTATGATAGGAGAAATTGCGGATCTGAATCCTGATGCAGAAGGGTTTCCCTATATCAGAAGCGTATTCAAACAAACTGCCCAGAAACTGGTATTGAAACAAGGGTTGCCAGGTAAAAATCTATCCATCAATCCGTCAAATAAAAAATTTAAAACAATTGAATATGGAACCAATACCGGCAACCATGTACCGGGGGTAAGATGGCCTGCAAATCAATATTTTATTACCAAAGTAAAAAATGCAGACGACCAGGAAACCATTACGGTTACAACCAAAACAGGCCAGGAAATAGTGAAAATGCTTGGTCCTGGCGAAGACGGGAATCATGTTACCACCTGGATGTTTTATGATAATGTACAACGACTTACTAAAAAAATCGCTCCTAATGGCGTTTTAGAAATTCAACAGGGCAAAGGTTCCGGCGAAAAATGGTCGACTATATATAATTATGATTTTGAAGGAAATTTAATGTCGGAAGATAATCCGGATAGCGGGATAAACGAATTCGTATATGATTTTGCCGGTAATGTACGATTTTCATTGACAGCCAAAAACCGGAAAAAAGGAGAAGATGGAAAAGATATCATCTTATACAATAAATATGATGGCCGGGGACGATTAATTGAAAGCGGTTTTTTCGAAGACCAATGGGATCGGAATACATTAAATCAGTTAGCAGCCAGTGATCCGTCTTTTCCATTCACAACAGTCAAATATACGGTACTCTATACTTTTGAGTTTGACGGAGACGGACTGAATCCTGCTCATTACGGCAAACTTCTTAGGGCGAGCGCCTTTAATGATGACGGATCATTAATGGCTGAAAATGAGTTTTCCTATGATAATGACGGAAACATAATTAAAAAGTCAATGTCTGCCCCTGTATATAGTTCCGATAAATGGACGCTTAACTATGAGTACGATAATCCAGGTAATCCGGTTAAAATGGAATACCCGTCGGGGTGCGCCTTTCCTGTCATTACATACAGGTATAATAAGTTGGGGCAGATATTCTGCATGGGAGATGGTGAAAAGCCGGATGCACTGGGAATATTTACTTATAACTCTGACGGAGCAATGATACATTCAACCATGAATCTTCAGGATAGTCTGTCAATCAAACGGCAATCGGTTTATAATCCGGCAGGCTGGCCGTTGCTTACTGAAAATACCATTAATAGTAAATTATTATTCCGTGAAGAATTTTCATATAATGCAAATGGTTATCAGAACGCAGGGTACTACGATGGTAAAATAGCACAAGTCAGGTATACGGAAGAAGACAATTCTTCGTATGCTTTCAAATTCAGATATGATAAACTAGCACGGATACTAACAGCAGAACATACTGCCGACCCGTCCTTAAGTCTGGGTGTAGCAAAACCGGTATCGTATGATCCCAATGGAAATATACAATCACTTTCAATCGGAACAGATTCTGCGACATATAATTACGAAAGTGGAAATAACAGGCTGAAGAAAATCAATTATCAATCCGGATATGCAGGTTCTTTTACTCATGATCCCAGTGGAAACATACAACAAGTGTCTGGTGACGATAAAGATATTACTCAAATTGAATACCAGAAATCCGGAAACAGAGTAAAAGCGATTCAAATAGGAGCAACAGCCAAAACCGGAGTTCCGGATTCCAATTTAAACCTGCATTATGATGCCGGTAATTCCAGACTCGTGAAACAGTTGAAAGATTACAGCCAAAATGAGCTCTGTGCAAAACTATATGTCCGCGATGAAGATACACGGAGTGTGTTTGAAGAAACCCGCTCTGCAGGCAAATCCGAAAAGGCTCAGTACCTGTATGGTCCCGATGGATTATCAGGCATGGTCAGGGGCGGCAAACGCTATACATT
>JAIRZF010000306.1 GCA_031267385.1 Dysgonamonadaceae bacterium
ATCTGAGTGGCTAACCGTATCCGCTGACTTTCTCCTCCGGAAAGACTGACGGAAGCCCTGTTCAACGATAAATAATCCAACCCTACATCCACAAGAAAATGCAAACGGGAACGAATTTCTTTGAGTATTTCCGTCGCAATCTGTTTTTGCTTTTCATTCAGATCTGAGTCTACTTTGTTTGCCCATTCACTCAATTCTGAAATATCCATCGTAGCCAGATCTGCAATATTTTTTCCATCTATAAAATAATGTAATGCTTCCTTGTTCAGACGCCGGCCTTTACATTCCGGACAAATTACGTTCCGGACAAACTGATCCGCCCATTTCTGAGCGATAGCAGAGGCGTCGGATTCCTGCTGCATCATTATATACTTGGTAACTCCCTCAAAAGAAAGGAAATAATTTGAATTACCTAAAGACTCATTTTTAATTTGCAGACGTTCTTCCGTACCATTCATAATATCATCCATCGCTTCCTCCGGAAGATCTTTGATCGGAGTTTTAATCGTTGCTCCAAACTTATCACAAATAGCTTCTATCTGCCAGAATATCATCACATTACGATACTTCCCAAGAGGAGCGATCCCGCCCTGGTATATACTTAATTCCGGTTTGGGAACTATTTTTCGAATATCGATCTGGTTGATGGTTCCGATTCCTTTACAATGAGTACAAGCGCCATGAGGTGAATTGAATGAAAAATTATGAGGAGCCGGCTCGCTATACGACAAACCGGTACTCGGGCACATTAACCGGCGGCTGAAATGATATACTTTACCGGTTTCCAGATCCAGGACAAGCAATAATCCATCTCCGTGTTTCATGGCTGTCCGAACACTATTCTTAACCCTGATAGCATGATTTTCTGAGATCACCAGTTTATCAACGACTACTTCAATCGCGTGATTCTTATAACGATCCAGTTTCATTCCGGGAATAATCTCCCGGAGTTCGCCGTCTACACGCACATTCAGGAAGCCTTTTTTACGTAATTGTTCAAACAACTCTTTATAATGCCCTTTCCTGTTTCGGATTACGGGAGCCAGAATATATACCTTACACTCATTGTACCGTTCCATGATCAGGTCAATGACTTGTTCTTCGGTATATTTCACCATCCGTTCTCCTGTATTGTATGAATAGGCCTCCCCTGCACGAGCATAAAGCAGACGGAGAAAATCGTATATTTCAGTTGTCGTCCCGACGGTAGAACGAGGACTTCGGTTGGTCGTTTTTTGTTCAATAGCGATTACAGGACTCAAACCTGAGATTTTATCGACGTCAGGACGTTCCAGATTACCTAAAAAAGAACGGGCATACGATGAAAAGGTTTCAATATAACGACGTTGACCTTCGGCAAATATAGTGTCGAAAGCCAATGAAGATTTACCACTACCGCTCAAACCCGTGATAACGGTGAATTTATTACGGGGAATAGTCACATCAATATTCTTCAGGTTATGAACGCGCGCTCCCTGAATTTCTACTAATCCGGACTCTATAACCTGTTCTTCCATTTTCATTTCATAAATCAATTTTCAGACCATCGCAGGCAATAAACACATTTTCAGGCATTCGGCCCTCCATCACAGCATGAAGTCCAAAACGATGCCCCATGTGGATCAGAAATGCCTTTCGAGGTTTTATCCTCTTTATATTTTCCAGGGCATCCTTTACCGTTTCATGAGAAATATGTTCTTTGAAATGTAGTGCATTGATTATCAATACATCCAAGTCTTTCAGTTTAGAAAACTCCTCTTCCGGAATGGTTTTCAAGTCGGTAAGGTATGCCATTTTTCCTATACGATACCCGAAAATAGGTAATTTTCCATGCATCAAACGGATGGGAATTATTTGCAAGCCATCAATTTCAAACGGGTGAATATCAATTTCGTGCAGGAAAATATTGGGAACACCCGGATATTTATTTTCCCGGAAAACATACGGAATCCTTAATCTGATAGCATCTGAGACATATTTTTCGGCATATAAATCCAATGCGTCGAATTTACAAAACGGTCGTAGATCATCAATCCCTCCTACATGATCGTAATGTTCGTGTGTGATCAAAACAGCATCAATACGATCAACAGGATTAGACAGCATTTGTTGCCTGAAATCCGGGCCACAATCAATCAATATCTTCTTATTTCCAGTTTCAACAAACAAGGATACCCGTAAACGTTTATCCCGAGGGTCAGTGGAAGTACAAACCTCGCAATCACATCCGATTTCCGGAATACCGGTAGAGGTTCCTGTACCTAAAAATGTCAATTTCATCCAAACAACTTATATATAATTTACTTCGGGTTGAAGTTCAATAGTGAATTTTTTCCTTACTGTTTCCCGGACTTCTTCAGCCAACCGGGCGATTTCATCTCCTGTGGCTCCATTTTTATTTATCAGAACTAAGGGTTGTTTTTCGTGCACCGCCGCACCTCCGAGAGTTTTACCTTTTAATCCGCACCGATCGATCAACCATGCAGCAGGTATCTTTACGACCTCATCATTCACCGGATAAAATGGAATATTGGGATATTGGCGCTGTATCGATTTAAAATGATCCATGCAAATATATGGATTCATAAAAAAACTTCCGGCATTACCAATCTGTTCCGGATCCGGCAATTTACTCTCCCGAACGGCAATTACTGCTTCACGTACCGTTTTCAGATTTATTTCCTTTCCTTTCAACAGTTCTTTCAGATTGCCATACTCCAAATTAAATACGGCTTTCTTAGACAATTGAAATACCACGTGTGAAACAAAATACATCCCACGGTTAGGTTCTGTCTTGAAAAAACTTTTCCGGTATGCAAATTTACAATCAGCATTTGAAAACAGGTTTTTTTCCCCCGTCTCAAGAGAATAAGCATGTACTTCTATAATACAATCACCTGCTTCCGTACCATATGCACCGATATTCTGGACTGCAGAAGCTCCGACTTCTCCCGGTATCAGGGACAGATTCTCTACCCCAGCCCAGCCTTTTTCGACGCAACAGGCCACAAAATCATCCCAAACGACCCCCGACCCGACTTTTACACAGACGGAATTTTCATCTTCGCTAATTACTTCTGTGCTTTGTATGGCCGAATGAATAATGATACCATTGAAATCATCCAAAAACAACAAATTGCTTCCCCGACCGATATGCAGGAATGTCTGTGAAAAGAAAAACTCGTCAGAAAGTAGCGCTTGCAGGTCTTTTTCAGATTCGTATTCTACAAACCACCGTGTTTTAACGTCTAAATGAAATGTATTATGCTTTTTAAGAGAATAATTTTCGTATATTTTCATTCTATTGAATTTTTCCGACCACGTATAAACGCGCAAAGGTACAAAAATTATTCAATAAATTATTTACCCAGCCACTTTTTGACCTCTTCTAAAGTAATGCCTTTACGTCTACCATAATCCGTCATTTGCTCTTCATCTATTCTTCCGATAGTGAAGTATTTAGACTCCGGATGAGCGATATACATACCACAAACCGAAGCCGTTGGATAAATGGCTCCGTTGGACGTAAGGCTGACATTAATGCGTTTCAGATCCAGCAGTTCGTCGATAGTAAAATTCAGGGAAATATCCGGTAAAGACGGGTATCCGGAAGCCGGACGAATGCCCCGGTGAGCATATCCCCAATATTCTTTCCTGACCTTTTCATGCAAATATTCTGTAGCGGCTTCCGCCAGACGATCACACAAAATCTGCATCAGGATTCCATTGTACGTATCCTCTTGTTTTTTATAGCTTTCAAGTAATTCGGAGGTATTATTGCCTGCGGTCACAATAAAAAACCCGGTATAATCTCCTTTCGGATCGAAAAAATCAACCAAAGATTTATAGATGGTGTCATCACGCTTTTCCTGTTGGCGCAACATCGGAATAGTCTTACCGTTTACGCGGATGCCCTCTGCTATCACTTCAACCGGATAAAATGCAAGAATTGCACTGATAAAATTACAATCTTTCTCAGACCAGCTATTCAACATATTTTGAGCGTCCCGGATTAGTTTCATGGCTTCTCCGGCCTTTTCCCTATCCTGATCATCAAATGCGTCCAACCATGCTTTTGACGCCGGATCCGAGGCCGCTACCTTTGCTGCTCCGGCAAATTTCGGAGGAAATTTCCATGCAACAAGGAAGAAAGCCCAATCGACGTACGGCATTACATCCCGTATAGGTATATGTTCTATCACCTTTGTCCCCTCAAATGAGGGTTTTACGGGTTGATAATTATTCCAGTCTATTTTGTATGGATGGTTACGTGCATAATCGAGCGAAACCAGTTCCACCGGTTTTTCCTTGGTTGAACGCAATTGCAGGTAATTCTGTTTCACTTCTTCGACGAACACCTGTTTCGTTTCCGGATTCAGAAGCCTGTTAGCCACAGGAACGGCTTTAGATGCATCTTTTACGTGCACGACAGGTCCGCTGTACAGCGGATCTATTTTCAATGCGGTGTGCAGCTTGGACGTTGTCGCTCCCCCAATCAGCAGTGGAATATTAAAACCTTCACGTTCCAGTTCCGACGCCATAAACGACATTTCCTGAAGCGATGGCGTAATCAATCCGCTCAATCCGATGATATCGACCTGATGCTCCTTTGCCTGACGAATAATTTCTTCCGGAGGAACCATCACTCCAATATCGATAATTTCATAATTATTACATGCCAGAACTACTCCGGTTATATTTTTACCGATGTCGTGAACGTCTCCTTTTACCGTCGCCATCAGGATTTTTCCGGCGCGAGACACATCATCCTTACGAGTCGCTTCAATGGCCGGTTGCAGGATCGCAACCGCTTTTTTCATCGTCCGGGCTGTTTTTACGACCTGAGGCAGGAACATTTTCCCTTCTCCAAACAAATTTCCAACGATATTCATACCATCCATTAATGGACGGTCGAGGATATCAACCGGTTGAGAATAGGTTTTCAAAGCTTCTTCCAGATCTTCTTCCAGATAAGTATCAATTCCTTTGATCAATGCATGTTGCAAACGTTCGGAAAGAGGCAACTGTCGCCATTCTTCCTGTTTTACACCCTTATCCTGAAGCGATTCGTTGTTTTGTTGGGCATATTCCGTCAATTTTTCAGCAGCATCTGCAGTACGGTTAAAAATAACATTTTCTATCATTGCCAACAAATCCTTCGGAACATCCTGGTAAGTCACCGTTGTCGACGGATTTACAATCCCCATATCCATCCCGTTCCCGATAGCATGATAGAGGAAAACGGCATGCATACATTCACGAAGGTAATTATTTCCACGAAATGAAAATGAGAGGTTACTCACTCCCCCACTGATTTTTGCTCCCGGTAAGTTTTGTTTGATCCACCCGGTTGCCATAATGAAATTCAGGCCATAATCTGAGTGTTCTTCTATACCGGTAGCAATTGCCAGTATATTCGGATCAAAAATAATATCACACGGTTCAAAGCTCGCTTTTTGAGTCAAAAGGTCATATTCGCGTTTACAAATCTCTTTTTTCCGTTCAAAAGTATCCGCTTGCCCTTGTTCGTCGAAAGCCATAGCTACGACAGCAGCGCCATAAGATCTTACCTTTTTTGCTTTTCTGAGAAATTCTTCTTCTCCTTCTTTCAGGCTGATGGAATTTACTATGGATTTTCCTTGCAGGCATTTTAACCCGGCTTCTATGATGCGGAAGTCCGAACTGTCGATCATTACCGGAATACGGGCAATATCGGGTTCCGAAGACATCAGATTCAGAAATGTAGTCATTTCATGAACACCGTCAAGCAAGCCGTCATCTACATTAATATCAAGTACCTGGGCGCCATCTTCTACCTGTTGACGGGCGATAGAGAGCGCTTCTTCATATTTTTTTTCTTTGATCAGCCTCAGAAACTTACGGGAGCCTGCTACATTGCATCGTTCTCCGATATTTATAAAATTACTTTCCGGAGTGATTTCCAGAACATCCAATCCGGATAAAACCAGATTTTCCGACGACTTTGAAAAAACAGGAGGACGCGCATTTTCAACAAGCGGCACATATTGTGCAATATGAGCAGGAGTAGTACCGCAACAACCTCCCAAAATATTCACCAATCCTTCATCAATATATTCTTGAATCCGGACAGCCATCTTTTCCGGAGTTTCATCGTATTCTCCAAGACTATTGGGTAAACCGGCATTGGGATATGCGCTGATAAAACAAGGCGCTATCCGTCCCAATTCTTTCAGAAAAGGCTTCATTTCGGATGCTCCAAAAGAACAGTTCAATCCGACGGACAACAATCGGACATGAGAAACAGAAGCCATAGCAGCCTCCAAAGTCTGCCCGGACAATAAACGTCCGCTTTTCCCTGCCAATGTGAATGAAAGCATCACAGGAACAGTTTTTCCCGATTCTTTCATCGCTTCTTCCGCCGCTGTCAGGGCTGCTTTCACATTGAGAGTATCAAAACAGGTCTCTATCAACAATAAATCGACTCCTCCTTCAATCAGAGCCAGTATCTGCTCTTTGAAAGCGATGCGAAGATCGTCAAACGTGATGTTACGATACCCGGGATTGGAAATATCCGGAGAAATTGACGCCGTCTTGTTTGTAGGACCGATAGAACCTGCAACGAAACGAGGCTTTTGAGGATTTTTCCGTGTATATTCATCCGCAACTTCACGGGCTAAAAGCGCTGCGGCTACATTTAATTCACGGACATAAGGTTCCATTCCGTAATCGGCCATGGAAATAGTAGTGGAACTGAAAGAATTTGTTTCAATAATATCAGCGCCGGCTTCGAGGTACTCAATATGTATCTTTTTAATGATCTCAGGCTGAGTAATGGAAAGCATGTCGTTATTACCCTTTAATTGCCCGGGCAAATGAGCAAAACGCGCTCCCCGGTAATCTTCTTCTTCGAGATGATAACGTTGTATCATCGTCCCCATGGCTCCATCCAGGATCAGGATTCTGTCTTGTAGTATTTGATGTATATCCATTTATCGTTTAAAAGCTCGATCTATATCCCGTTTATCATCCCGTTCTTTGATCGATTGACGTTTATCGTACTGTTTTTTTCCTTTTGCAACGGCAATTACAACCTTAGCCAAGCCTTTTCCATTGATGAACATTCTTGTTGGAATAACGGTAAATCCGGTATCTTTGGAAAAACGTTCAATCTTGCCTATCTCCCGCTTGTTCAGTAACAATTTCCGGTCGCGACGAGTCTCATGATTGTTATACGTCCCATAAAAGTACTCGGCAATATACATGTTTTTCACCCAGACTTCACCACGGATAACCGTACAGTAAGTATCGACAAGGCTCGCTTTTCCCAGCCGGATCGATTTAATTTCCGTGCCGGTAAGGACAATCCCTGCCGTAAATGTTTCGATGAATTCGTAATCGAACGAAGCTCTTTTATTTTTAATCAGTATATTGTTCTGTTGCGACATATCAATCTATAAAATCAGGTAATATCATATCAACCTGGGCATCAGCGAAACCATAGCGATCTCTATCAGAAAAGGCGTCAATAAAACGATTGCACCGGTCCAAAGTGTGAATTTCAATTGATCATTTTCTTCCATTTTCATATAAGGAATTGCACCTTCCCATACAATATAAACGGCATAAAAAAGGAAAATATACAGGAAAAAAAGCGATGGAAACAATGACCTGGTTAATATCAATAGATAAATAAGGGAAGAAGAATATCCGACAAAACGTTGGCATAACTTTAATTCTTCCGGCCGGTTAAATATTTTTTTCATCACTTCGGACAAAATGTATGAAGCCAGATGGAAACCGGAAAATGTAATGATTATCAATCGAATACAATTTTTCAGGGCAAATTGTAAATACCCGTTAAAAGACTGATTTTCATGTCGAACTTCCGGAGTTGTAAGCAATACACCCACAAACGACAAGAGAGCTACAATACCGAACAACGGGTATAAGTAGCTCCTGAAAAAATCTTCGTTATTATTTTCCTGCTTGTCGGCCAACATGCTCCAGGCTTTTGCCGGTTGGGATATCAGCCTGACAAGCAGATCAAAAGTTTTCTTTAACATTTAGACATTATTCAAATTCATCCAAAAGTAATTTGAGGCTTAATTCTGAAGAACTCAAAAGGCTGACCCGGATACCCTTCATTCACTGCTTTTGTGAAAATAGGTTTACCTGTCGTCTTATCAACTCCGGACTGATAATACAAATTAAATTTCACCTGTTCGCAATCAACTCCCCCAATTTTCACATCTTCCGCATAAGCCGGATCACTCAACAACATACTCATATCAAATGCAAACGGACGAAGCACTGCAACCGGCGATCCTGTGGCATCACTTGATATTTCCGCTTGTACATACAACGCCGGAATGTTATTCTGACTTGCCGTAGAGTCTAAATTATGTGTCAGAGTATATCTATATTCTCTTTTTTCCGGAGAATTCTGGGTCATAACAAAAAATGCATGATCCCTTAACAATTGACCGAAATACAAATAAGCGTCGATAATCGTATCGGTATAAAAATCGGAAAAATCTCCTTCTGATGAGTTCAGATAACCCGTTTCTACAGGAAGCCATTGATATACAGACGCTGTATAAGGGATGTTAATTCCATCCGTACCTGCCGGTTGCGTATCATAATTGATATTATACCAGGCGATTCCGAAAGTTTCAAAAAAGCTGTACGGATCAGTCGTTATACCCGACATGTCGGCATATACATTCACGACTGAATTTTCCATAAAATATCTTTGATCTCTTTGAGTAATGTATGCCGGAAATCCGGGAAAATCCTGGGAATTCTGACCTTCATCCAAACAACCGGTCAGAACGCCGGACATGACAATTGCCATCACAATAATAAACCAACTTCTTTTTGTTCTCATAATCATTGTCTTTCTTTTTAATAAAATTCGATTCACGTTTTGTTTCATTTTAATCATTTAAAATTATTTGCGTACATTAACATCTATTTAAATGACCCGGATCAAAAACGTTGCATCGAAAGATCAATTTTTTTTAAATCTGATGCAAAGATATATTTTTTTTATAATAGTCCGGTTGATTTTTGGGATATTACAATCATTTTAATATTATCTTTGTGTGTTTTTGTATACAGAAATAGAATCAGATGGATAACAAAACTATTTTCCAAATCAATTTAGATCAAATAATACGTTCTAAGGTCGGGAATACAACTCGAAAAATTCCCCGGTTTGTGACTAAATTCTTGTCCCGGCTCATCAAAGAAGACGATTTGAATAATTTTCTTCGATTCAATGGGAACTCCACCGGAGTTGAAACAATGGATAAAGCGGTTGAATATTTCAAAATAAAATTGGAATTATCCGGAGAAGAGAATATCCCGACAACCGGGGAAAAGTTCATTTTTGCATCTAACCATCCACTGGGAGGCTTGGATGGAATTTGTTTATCTTCCGTCTTGGGAACTATTTTCGATGGGAAAATAAACTATCTCGTGAACGATCTGCTGTATTTCATCGAACCTTTAAAACCTATATTTGTCCCTGTCAATAAGCATGGATCTCAAGCTAAAAGCGGTGTTCAGGCTATCAATAACGCATTTTCTTCCGACAATCAGATCATCACATTTCCGGCAGGCCTTTGTTCCAGGAAACAACAGGGACGGATAGTCGATTCCGAATGGAAAAAAATGTTCGTCGCAAAAGCCATTGAGTATAAACGAACCATTATTCCGGTTTACTTTGATGCCGGAAATTCCAATTTTTTTTATAACCTGGCAAACATCCGCAAGGTTTTAAAGATAAAATTCAATTTAGAAATGTTACTTTTGTCACGCGAAATGTTCAAATCCAAGGGGAAAACTTTCCGGATCTATTTTGGAAAGCCTGTTTCATGGGAAGCTTTTGATAATTCAAAGAGTCTTCAGGATTGGGCAAATTGGATGAAAGAACAGGTATATTTGCTGAAATAAGATACTATACATGGAAAAAATTGTCCCAAAAGTCCCTCGGGAGCTGTTGAAAGAAGAATTGACAAAAGATAAACTGCTTCGCAAGACAAATAAATCAGGTAATGAAATTTATCTGTTTACGGCGCACTCAGCCCCCAACTTAATGCAGGAAGTGGGGCGTTTGCGTGAATTGGCCTTTCGATATTACGGTGGAGGAACCGGATCATCGTGTGACATTGATGATTTTGATATAATGAAAAATCCTTACCGGCAGCTTATCGTATGGGATCCTGAGGAGGAGGAAATTTTGGGCGGCTATCGTTTTTTGTGTGGGAATGAAGTTGTTTTCAATAAAGACGGGCAACCCGCAAACCTGGCAACATCGGAATTGTTTCATTTTTCAGATCGTTTCATTCAAAAATACCTCCCTAAAATGGTAGAATTGGGGCGTTCGTTCGTTTCCCTGGATTATCAGTCCTCTAAAGCCGGTTCCAAAGGCCTGTTTGCACTCGATAATCTCTGGGACGGATTAGGCGCTCTCACCGTCATTGATTCATCCTTGCAGTTTTTCTTCGGAAAAGTTACAATGTACAACACCTACAATTCCGAAGCCAGAAACATGATCCTTTATTTTTTAGATAAATACTTCTACGACAAAAAGCGTTTGGTTACTCCTATTCATCCTCTTGAGACCAATATGGATACGACCAGGATGAAAAAGTTATTCAGCGGATGGACGTACAAAGAGGATTATAAAACCCTCAATGCCGAAGTCCGGAAATTCGGAATAAACATCCCTCCATTGGTGAGCGCCTACATGAGTTTATCGCCAACAATGAAAGTATTCGGCACTGCTATCAATCCGGAATTCGGAGATGTAGAGGAGACCGGTATCCTCATTGACTTCGACGAGGTTTTTGAAGAAAAAAAGCAACGGCACATCGAGTCATTCCTGAAAGAAAAACCTACAGAAACATGGAGAGACCGGATCAGAAACATGGTTTCGTCCAGCTTCCCCCAAAAATATCCCAAGTAAAGAGTCTTTGGGATTCTTAGGACTTTGGGAACTCTCAGGACTTTGGGAACTCTTAGGACATTAGGAACATTAGGAACTTATGTGTCCCTAATGTCCTTAATGTCCCTAAAGTCCCATGCCATCCCTTACTTCCTCACTACCTTAAACATCTTGCCGTCGTACTGCACCAGGTAAGTCCCTTTAGCGTACCCGGACAGGTCGATTGTGGTCGCGCCTTCCTGAGTTTTGTAGCTTCCTTTCAGGGAGCCAGTAATGTCCGTGATTTTGACTGTCCGGTTTGAGACCGTGTTGCTGATGCTGATCACTCCCGTTGTCGGGTTGGGATAAACCGCAACCTGAGCGGCTGTTACAGCCTCCGTGCCCATCGGGTAGGTCACCCGGATGGTTTGGGTGGCTTCCCTCGTGCCGCAGGGATGGGTCAGGGTGGCGGTGATCGTGCCTGTGCCTGCTGAGAGCGTTCCGAAAGTAGCCCAGGTTTCGTTTTCGCCGACTGTGCCCGTTTCGGGAGAGAATGTGACGCCGTCGTTGGTGTTTTGGGCAACTGCGTTTTGGGCAACCACAAGGGTTGCCCCTACGCGATAACTCCAAACGTATTGCGTGACGTCGGAGTAGCCCACCAGTTGAATATGGTAGGTATTGCCGGTAATTGCAGGGTCGGGATAGGTCACGAACTTCAGCGTTTCGGGCAACTGTTCCGATACCCACAACCGCGCTTGTCTGCTGTAAGCGCTCGCATGGAAATCGTTGTGGTTACTCCGTACGATGACATGATACCGCCCGTAATCGGACGGTTTGGCGTTTGTTATCGTGTAGCTGTTCGTGTTGGCGCCCGGGATACGGCTGCCATTGTAATACCATTCGTAAGTAAAACCTTCTCCTTCGACTTCAAGCTCAAACGTATGATTGTCATTGACGCAGATAATCGCATCTTCCGGGTGTTTCAGGATTACCGGCGCGCCACAGTCCCTGACAACATTGATCTGGTAAGTTTTCGTAGTGACAAGGTCTTCCGCCGTCACGGTGAATGAGAATGGATTGTTTCCGGGGTTCAGGCTTGCATTGATCGTGTTTCCGGGATTGATTGCGGCAGCCGGATGGTTTGCTGTTGCTGTTATCACCGTATTTTCCAGGTTACAATCCCCGTAGACTGTATAGCTGGTGTTTCCGGGATCGAATCCGGAAACGGGTTTTCCGTCGACCGTAAGGCTGCTTAAAGTTGCATCATTACCGGATGCCGGGACGTATACCGTGTTGCTGGTCTCCGTCTCGCCACAAGTACCTGTAATCGCCACATGGTAGTATCCTTTGTCTGCGGGCGCTGCCGTTTTAGTGAATGTCGTGGCATTGGAAGCCGGGATCGCTGTTCCGTCTTTGTACCATTTATAAGAAGCGATATTCCCTGTAGCCGTTACCGACAGGGTGAACGCTGTTCCCGGATTGATTTTTTCTCCCGGATTCAGTACCGGCGATAAGATGGAGGGCTGAGCCGTGATCGTTACTTTTGCCGACACGTTAACTGTTACCGGAGTCGAGGATGTGTATCCGCAACCGTTTTGCGCATAATAAGCCAACGCTTTTCCGTTGTCGGAGGTCTGGAACCGGTAAGTCGTCAGATCAATTTCCGTTCCGTCCAGCGTCCAGTATTCGTCCGTTATTGCAGAGCCTTTGTTGTCCACGGTGGGCGTAGTGAGACTTAATGTATTGTCTTCGCATACCGTTTGAGTTGCAGTCGGCGAAGTCAGGTCTAGCTCTGTGTCTTCGCAATAGGCTGCATCGACCGCTATCGTTGCCACGCCGGGAGCCTGTTTGACTTCCACCGGGTAAGTAGTAAGCTCGGTGAAAGGGGCTCCGACAGCGCTCTTATATTTCAGTTTAACATTATTCCCTGTTTGAGAGGTACTCGTCCAGGTCACTTTGATTTGATACGTATTGTCGCCTTCGGTTATTTCCCCGCCGGTCACGCTCCAGTCGTAAGAATAGTTATTCTGAGCTGTGCTGTAAACCACTTCGGCTGCTCCCTTGCAGACCGAACTTGAACCGGTGATTACCGGGTCAGGCTGGGCGATTATCTCTACCAAACGATCGGCTGTTCCGGTACAGCCGGTTATCGGGTTGGTAAAGGCGACCGAAAGGGTTTTGTCCTCGCCGGGGGTACTGTTCCAGGTAACGGTGGCTGTTGCGGTTTGGGGATTCGTTATTGACCCCGACCCTGACGGCGACAATGTCCATTGATAGTCAATCATGTCGGCGGTGGTCATGTAACTGATCGTTTCTCCTGCATAAACCGTGTTGCCTGAAGGACTGATGGAAGGAGTGGGCAGAGGGTTCACCGTGACTGTCAAGGATTTAATTGTACCGTTAAATTCCGGACTGCTTGATTCGCCCCGGGCATAATAGATCGTCGTCGCGGGCGGGCTGACTGTCAGATCTGTCAATATTTCGGTTCCCGCTACATTGGTATAATAATGAATTGAAGCATTAACGTTGTTATTGGCAAATTTCACCGCCTTGGTCAGGTCTGTGCTTCCTCCCAAACAGATCGACTGGGGAGGGGTGACGTCAAGTTCGCAGGTATACGCTTCGCGCACACAGGTGATGTTACAGTTGGAGGTCAGCTCCAATTCCAGGCGGTTGGCGTTTGCGGCGTCCTCTTGACGGCGGACTATTTCCGCCCCCCTGTTTCTCCATACCCACCAGCCGGAACCGGAGGCGGCGCTCGTAAATTCTATTTTTGTGCCGTTGGAATGGATGGATCCGGTGTTTATGGGTGTTCCGGTTTCTCCAAATTCGGGTACGGTTTGCGTCGTTATGTCGCTGCCGAAAGCCACCAGGCAACTGCTGGTTTCAATGATTACATTTTTGGACAGGCTCGCAAAATGCCCTTCTGTCGCTCCGGCAGTGGCAACGGCCGGATAACGTATCAGATAAGTTCCCGCCTGCAGGTTGTTTATCTGTGCAGCCTCTGTGGATGTGCCCCTGAACGCCGTCCAGTTTCCTCCATTGGACCATTCAAAAGTCTTATTGGAGTAGCTCCCTTCGGAATCGGATTCCGTCAGGTTGCCGTCGCCTTTCCCGATACTGCTTTCCGGGGTAGCCGTGAAATTTTCAGCAGGAGCTGTCGGGCGTCCGCTTATCGGCAGAACGGCAGACCAGGCGGAAGCGGGTATTTCCATGTCTTCGTTACCTGTTCCCGACTTGTGCATGACGCAGAGTTGTATGTTTTCACCGGCATATGGAGTAAGACTGCGGTTCCAGTTCGCGATCTCCCCGTCATTGATCTTAAACAGGTAGTAAGCAGGGTTGATTTCAGATGCAAGGACGAATGTTTCCTCGGGGTAATTCACCGTGCCGAGGGCGGATATTACGGGCGTAGCGTAGGCAGTATAAACGCTTGTCTCTACTCGTTCGCTTCTATCGTGGTTAGCGTCATCTTTCGTGCGGGCGGAAATACGGTATAAGGTACTGGGGGCGAGACCTGTAAACGTAATGGCCTTGTCTGTGCCGTCTACCCACGGTTCGGAGCCGATGCGGAACTCCACGGTCGCCCCTGTCGGCAGGTCGCTTACACTTGCCGTGATGCTGTTACCGGCAACTGCCGACGTCGCCAGGCCTGTCGGCTGAGCGTAAGCGCCGCGGCTAACCGTTACCGATACCGGAATGTCGAGCGAATGATCGGCTGAATTGTGCGTGTAGCTTGCCTTAAGCGTTGCAGTAAACGTACCCGCGCCGGACAGCGTGACCCTGTTGGATAATGTCCAGTTCGCACCGCTGCCGGTTACGCTGAATAGCTCATTGTCATCTTCGTCGACAGTTATCACCAGGTTTGTAACCCCCTCCATGCCGGTAATTACCAGCGGGTAACTCAGGGACGCCTCAAAAGCTACCGTTTCCGTTACAGGCTCTATCCGCACCGAGGCTGAGATGATGGCATAGTGCGAAGCTACCGCTTCATTGGTGGCAGAGAAGCGGATCAGGTAAACAACATCAGCGTCGTTGTCCAGGTAATCTTCATCTTCACCGGATACCGTCTCCCAGGTTGTTCCGTCGTTCTGTTGCTTATATTCATAACTTATATCCCCGGTAAGACCGCTGAACTTCCCGTTCGCCGTACCGATACCGGCAGGCGCAGCGCGACGGGCGAGAATCTCAAAACTTGAAATTCCGGAACGGAACGCTTCACTGCCACCGTCAGTGACAGCGGGAAAAGACGCCTTATACGCCACGGCGCTGTTGCCGTTCCAGCCGGAGGAGGCAAAGCTTACCGGCAATCCGGTACCTTCCACGGTAAGGGTTTCATTCCCGTAGTCGGGCGTAATAACAGGCCCGGCAGGGCGGGCAGGCAAGTCCAGCGTTTTTTCGGGACAGAGGGCGGCGCCCGCGTAGCCGTCCACGGCTAAAGGATTAAGCCGGTAATGCACCTTAGCGCCCGTTTCCGGCACGTCATCAAGAATAGCGGTCGTCACAGAGCCGTAAGGTTCGTCGAGTGGTATTTTGGAAGAACCTGCTCCGATGATCCAACCGGTAATGTCGACGGCAGGAGAAAGATCGACGGCGTAGTCTACCTTGTATGCGATGGTGTTCAGGATATTGTCGCCATGGTAATTGATCATTTCGGATTCGTATTCTATGGCCATCGCATACTCCGGAAACGGATAGACCCGGGCAACGGTTTTGTAGTAGCAGGTTTCTGTTCCTTCCATGTATTTATCCTGAACCGTATAGATTTTGGAAGGATCAACCGCATAGATCCCATTACTGCCGGTGACCGGCTTTCCCGTGGACAGGTCGAAGACATCAGCGCTGCCGTAGTTTTTCGCAAGAGTGATCGTTTCTCTGTCCGCAGAACAGGAAACGTCTTCCAGGGTCAATAACCCGGATATGTTCACACTCGTCGGGGTGGTTACCTCAATGGCAGACGCCAGGATCTGCTCCCAAACGACGTCCTGCATCGCTTCTTCTTCCGAGTAAATGGATGGGCGGGCAATGAGCTTGTACTTCGTATCCTGCTTCAGTCCGCTGAAGATGATGCTGTTACCGGTACCGGTAACCCACTCCGGGCCGGGTGTTTGAGAACCGGAATCGTCGATGATCGCATACAGCAGGCTGTTCAAGGTATTTTCTACGGTAAGCACAACATTGTCCTCTCCTGCCGTTGCCCCGTCAATATACATGCTGATGGCGGAGACTCCGTCCCCGTCGCCGTTGGCAGCAACCGGTATCGCCGTGTCGGCATAGTAATTCTCGTCCAATACCAAAGACGACGACAGATTGGCGCCCAGTTCCGGGCTGATAACCCCGACCGGAACCCCCACAACCCGATAAGTACGACCGGGTCCCAAATCCTTAAACACGAGCGTAGATCCGGTAATAAGATCGCTGCCTGGAGCGTCGACTACATACCATTTCCCGTCGCCCAAAGACGATGAAGGAGTCAGAGAAGCCCCTCCAACAAACGCCGAAGGAGACCCTACGGTGGAAACACTGGAGCCTCGAACTTCACTCAGCCCGTATGCAAAGCCCGAACGCACGTTCTCTACGGTAATGGAGGTCACATTTTCGTAACTTATCGAGGCAGAGGGCGGCGTCATGGTGGACGAGGCAAAGACGATGTTGTCGAGGATGTTGCCGTTACCTTGACCTGTTGGAGCTACGTAGACAAACGCGAACACCGTCGCACCCTGACCGGAAGGCACGGTGTATGAGCCCGAATGATGCGCCCAATTCGAGTCTGTAATATCCGAGCCGATATAGATGTAGTATGTGCTGCCATTGTAGCTTGTGGTGTACCCGCCGTCGGCGATTGTCGTGAGACTCACCCCTCGGTCGGCAACGAGTTTGTTCACAATATCATTGAAATACGAAGTTATATTGAGGCCATAGGTGTAGCCTTCTCCGCCGTTTGAACCGTTTTTTAAGTTCCATCTGTTAGTTGCCCCAGCGCCGTAATCCGCCTGCTTGTTGATGTTCTTTCCTATGACCACAGCCATCTTCTGTGTGGTTATGCCGGGTCTTGCGGTATGGTCGAGCGACCATTCGTATATCTTCCCAGGAACGGTGGCGATGTCCTGATACAGATTCGACGCGGTATTCGCGCCCAATTCGGCAACGTAGACGCCATGTCCTGCCTCCGATAAGTTGATTCCGCTTCTGTTGTAGAACAGCAGTCTGGAGACCTCAACGATACCGTAAGGGAGGACGGTGCCGGTTGCTATTGACGTACCGGGGCTCCATTGCTGATGTGTCGTATACCAGCCGTTTGCGGGGTCGTGGTGTGCGTCGCTCGCGAAAGTGCCGCCCGCCTCATTCGGATAATACGAACTATTGGGTCCTGTCGGTGTTCCCCGCCATTCATTCAACCAGTTATGATATTGGAAAGTGTTACCGTTCTTATCTGTCCCGCCGGTGGATGGGTAACCGTTGACAGTTCTCTGGTTAGCGACAGGCGTACTGCGCCAATATTCCATATCCCCATTGATGATATGATCCGGCAACGTCCTGTCGACTACTGTCAGAACAACCGGTGGCGTTGATTCGGTATAGGTTTCGCCGCCTTTATTATTGGTTACGTCACACCAGAGGTAGTAAGTTCCCGCCACAGCAGGAGAATTAGCGCTGAGAATAGCCGTATTGCCACCAACAGGCTGAGGGTTGGCGCCCTCGGGATCGGTGGAGTATTTCCATTGGTAAGTGAGGTATCCGCCGTCCGGACTCAAGGCTTGCAGATAAAAACACATCGGAGCATTTTTAGCATAAGTTCCCGAAGTAGGAAAACCCGTGATTTTCGGTGCAGCAGCGCTCTGTGCCTGCGTCGTACCTGCAAAGAACAATGTGCAGACAACAAGGATGAAAATTCTTGCTACTGCCCAACGAAACCGGAAATGCGCTCCGGTAATAGTTGATTTCATGAAATACAATTCTTTTTCTTTCATTAGTTCTTTATTTTATTATATCTTTTTTACTTGTATTCGTATAAACGATAAATCCAGCACGGAAAAGAAGCCTTTTCTGTACCGGATGCCGGTGTACAAGTGCACCGGATGCCGGTGCATAAATGCACTTGATGGTAGTGTAGAAATATGCTTGATAACAGTGGCTCATAGACTTCAGGAACTGTTTCGGAGTGTTCCTGCGCGTGTGCGCGTACGCGAGGCTAGAGGCTCTCTCTCTCTCTCTCTCTCTAATATAATTCGTGAGACAGACAAGAAAAAAGTGTTAAAAGTGGGAGTTATCGTATTCATTTATAGATGAATCAGCTTTGATCGCAAAGTTAATGCTTTCTTGCAAGAAAAGAAAAAATTATGCCAAAAATTTGCAGGAGGGGGCGAAATTCGGACGCGAGTTTTGTGGTTTATACGCCGGAGCGGGCTTGCAGCTCGCTCAGGCGGGTTACCCGAATCGTTTTTCCGATTGGTTTTGCCTTTCGCACTAAAGTGCAAATCGTTTTTCCGATTGATTTTGCCTTTCGCACTAAAGTGCAAATCGTTTTTCCGATTGATTTTGCCTTTCGCACTAAAGTGCAAATCGTTTTTCCGATTGATTTTGCCTTTCGCACTAAAG
>JAIRZF010000312.1 GCA_031267385.1 Dysgonamonadaceae bacterium
AAAGAATCAAAATACGATATTATTGCGAGAAATATTCCAATTACGACACAAACAAAAAAAATAATCGCATTTACCGATCCGGTAAAAAGGAGTAAACAGGTACTAATACAAAGAAATGCAACACATAATAATGGAATCAAACCGATACGTAACCAGATCGAACTGGCCCGGAAAACATTGTATGTATCTGAAAATTCTCCTAATATTCTGCGTATCAAAAATCTGGCGGAAGAAATTGCCGACACTATTTTTATCCACGAGGAAAAAGATTGTAATCCTGAACAATTAATCCACATGGTTGCCAACGGAGAAATAGATTTTGCAGTCGCAGACAAAGAAATTGCAATAAAAAACAGGAAAAACTTCCCTCAAATCGACGTGGAAACGGAAATTAGTTTCTCACAATTCCAGGCATGGGCGACTAGAAAAGATTCTCCTGTTTTGCTGGACAGCCTGAATTATTGGCTGAAACAAATAATGTCTTTACATTAATCTAATGCAACGAAAATATCGCCGTTAGCATCTTCCGTGAAGATCAGTTTTTCTTCGCGAGCCAACCATCCAAGAGCTGCATACAAATCTTTTTCCGTCAATTTTGTCTGTTTTTTTACCTCTTTCAGGTTCTTTGCCGATTGACCGGTTAAGACATTCCATACAAGGCCGGCATTGTTACCAATTTTTTCTTTCATCGTGCTTTGTTTTTGATTTGACAACTATATTTACAATATTCGCCTGTAAATAAATCCGTTGCAAAGTTAGCAAATTTATTTTAATGTTCATGAATAAATATATCGGATTACAGTTGATTGTTTATATTTTTATCTCAAAGTATTTTTTTCGTCGCTTTTCAATTTGCGCTCCACTTTTTTAATATCTTCGGCGGGAGGCAGATTCTCCGGAACAAGTCCGCGTTCAATCATTAGTTTTCGTACACCAAGATTGTTATCAATATGCTCCTGTACAATTGGCGCTATGCCCGTCAAATCTTTTATTTGTACATTTTCAGTGGTCATTGCTGCTGCAAAGTCCTTTGCTTTTATGCTGACTGTAGGCAGAAAATCGGCTATAGGACGATTATCGGGGATGTTAAATTTGCGTTTAAGTTGTAGCGTATCAAGACGGAAGAGCGTCTTATCGCCTTTAGAACGGATGACGGCAAAGCCCTTATTGTCAACGCCACGCTCGTAGAGAACGCCCGAAAGTCGTTTTTCTGTTTCACGCAGTTTTGCACGTGCCTGTACACGTTCGGTTTCAAGCAAACGCTGTTCGACGATTTCGGCACGTCGTGTCTGAACAGCGAAATAATTCTGGGCGAAAGCGATTTGCTCTTTCCGACTGTCTCCGTTTTGCGCAATCAGGTAACAAGCATAGCGGGTGAGCAGTACTTCATCTACCCGTTTTTCAGCGCCTTTAGGCATTGCGATCGTTTTGCTGACGTCGGCAAAATGATAGGAGATACTCTCACCTGCATTTTTACAGGCGTCTTTGGCTTTACCAATGATATTTTCAAAGTTACGCCACTGGGTATAACCCAACAAGTTTTGCAATTCCCGTGCACTCCAACATTCGACGCCTTCTACTTCGCCGGCAGCTTGTTCGAATTGAATAAATAATGTTTTTATTTCCTCGGATTTCATATTTCTTTATTTTTTCATAAATTTACAACTTTGGTCTGTCTATCACCATATATTACAAATCCTGTTGCAAGAAAAACAACTACTCCTCGCCAGGAATGAAACTTCGGCCAATATAAGAACAGGAACAGGAGGATTATAGCCGATAGTACTGAATGCAAAGATAATAAAAAATTATCCATTTCCTCTATAATAAAATTTATCGATAAAATATTTGGCAAATAAAAAATAATAGCGTAACTTTGCACCCTCGTTGTGGGGTATCACAATCATTTTAACTGTTAAGAATAATTAAAAAGATATAACAGAAATGTCAAGAATTTGTCAAATTACAGGAAAGAAAGCAATGGTTGGCAACAATGTTTCGCACTCAAACCGCAAAACAAAAAGAAAATTCAATGTCAACCTTTTCACTAAGAAGTTCTATTGGGTAGAACAGGATGCCTGGGTTAGCCTGAACATTTCAGCAAACGGCCTGCGCACTATTAACAAAATGGGCTTGGACGCTGCAATAAGAAAAGCAGCTGAGAAAGGTTATTTATAAAAATTTAAAACTTACACAAAGCAATGGCTAAGAAAGCAAAAGGGAACAGGGTTCAGGTAATCCTTGAATGTACCGAACATAAAGAAAGCGGTATGCCGGGAACCTCTCGTTATATTACGACGAAAAATAGAAAGAACACTACTGCCAGATTGGAATTAAAAAAATACAATCCGGTTCTGAAGAGAGTAACAGTACATAAAGAAATCAAGTAAAATCCTCTGAAACATGGCAAAAAAGACCGTCGCAGGATATCGTGAAAAGTCGGAAGGACGTTCATATTCCAAAGTTATAAGGGTAGTAAGATCCGAAAAAACAGGAGCTTATACTTTCAAAGAAGAAATGGTACCCAATGAAGCTGTAAAAGATTATTTCACAAAATAATCTCTCCACAGCTTACAAAACAATATCAAGAGAGCTTCCTCCCAAATCCGGGAGGGAGTTTTTTTGTTTCACAAAAAAGAATTATTATCTTTGCAGCAAATTATATATTAGAATCAGTCTGTCGGCTTTTATGAAATTGAATGAACTTACAGCGATATCTCCCGTCGACGGTCGGTATCGCGAGAAAACATTGACCCTCTCTGCGTATTTTTCAGAATTCGCACTGATGAGATACAGAGTTCTTGTTGAAATAGAATACTTTATATCACTTTGCGAACTCCCGCTGCCTCAATTAAAGGATACCGACAGCAAATTTCACGAACTTTTGCGCGGTATTTACCGTAACTTCTCATTGGAAGACGCTCAGCAGATCAAAGAAATCGAGAAAACGACCAATCACGACGTAAAAGCCGTCGAATACTTTATCAAAGAAAAATTCGATCTACCCGGATTGGAGAAAGACAAAGAATTCATTCACTTCGGACTTACATCACAAGATATAAATAACACGTCTGTTCCATTGTCTGTCAAAGATGCTTTGGAAAAAGATTATTATCCTTTATTGCATGAAGTCATTGATAATCTCAAAACAAAAGCGACAGCGTGGGATCGTATTCCCATGTTAGCCAAAACGCACGGCCAACCCGCCTCTCCTACCCGTCTGGGGAAAGAAGTTATGGTGTTTGTCAGCCGCCTGGAACAACAATTGAAATTATTGAAAACGGTACCACTTTCCGCTAAGTTCGGAGGCGCCACGGGAAATTACAATGCTCACCGTGTTGCCTATCCGCAATACGACTGGAAAGAATTCGGAAATAAATTTGTCAGTGAAAAATTGGGTCTTGTCCGTGAAGAATGGACTACTCAGATTTCCAATTATGACAACCTCGCGGCTCTTTTCGATGCTATGAAAAGGGTCAATACTATTCTGGTCGATATGGTACGCGATTTCTGGCAATACATTTCCATGGAATATTTCAAACAAAAAATCAAAGACGGCGAAGTCGGCTCATCGGCTATGCCTCATAAAGTAAACCCAATAGATTTTGAAAATGCAGAGGGTAATCTTGGAATAGCCAATGCCTTGTTTGAACACCTGGCGTTCAAACTCCCCGTATCACGCCTGCAACGCGATTTGACGGATTCTACGGTATTGAGAACTATTGGAACTCCGTTTGCGCACACATTAATAGCTTTACATAGCATTTTGAAAGGCTTGAACAAACTTTTACTGAATGAACAAGCCATTGGAAACGATTTGGATAACGCATGGGCGGTTGTGGCTGAAGGGATTCAAACCATACTGCGCCGGGAAGGTTATCCGAAACCCTACGAATCCTTGAAAGCATTGACCCGCACCAATTCTCAAATAACAGGTGAATCTATCAAGGAATTTATTGATACTTTGGATGTAAATGATGATGTAAAAAAGGAATTAAAAACCATCACACCTCAAAATTACACCGGATTATAAATTAAAATCATGTGAGAATATCAACGTAACCGTGAGGTTACACAATAGTAACAATTTCAATTCATCAGAACAATGACTACAGAAAGAGACGAGTGGAGACCTCGTAATAGTTATGAAAGAAAGAGCGATGACGGACAAAATCGCGAGAGAAGGCCATATCAAAGTTATGGCAACAGTGAAGAACGGTCATATAACCGTCCGTACAATCAGGGAGGAAATTACGAACGCCGTCAGGGTTCACAAGGTAATTACTCTAAACCATCAGGAAATTATTCCAGACCGGGAGGAAACTACTCCAGACCGGAAGGGAATTATGAGCGACGCGAGAATAATTATGGTTCGAGACCACAAAGACCATATGACAACTCACAAAGACAATCGTATGGGAATTCGTACAACTCCTCAGCCGAGAATGACGGCGACGGCGCTGTAAAAAAACGCAGAGCCCGGATCGGGGATTCTTCACAACAACCACCAAGGACTTCCGGTTACGGAGATCGCCAACAAGGGGGTTACGGAGATCGGTCGCAAGGGGGGTATGGTAATCGACCGCAAGGCGGTGGATACGGTAACCGACCACAAGGCGGATATGGCAATCGCCCACAAGGAGGCGGCGGGTACGGTAACCGTCAAGGCGGATATGGTAATCGGTCACAAGGCGGTGGATACGGCAACCGGTCACAAGGCGGCGGGTACGGCAATCGCTCACAAGGCGGCGGATACGGTAACCGTCAACAGGGCGGATATGATCCGAATGCCAAATATAGTTTCCAAAAACAATTGAAATATCGCGAAGAAAATTTCGATCCGAACGAACCTTTGCGCTTGAATAAATACCTGGCTAATGCCGGGATCTGTTCTCGCCGCGAAGCCGACGAATTCATCCAGGCCGGAGTTGTGAAAGTAAATGGCGAAGTAGTCAGCGAATTAGGAACTAAAGTGAAACGTTCCGATGCCGTGATGTTCCATGATCAACCGGTACAGTTGGAGCATAAAGTTTATATCTTGCTCAACAAACCGAAAAACTGCGTCACAACGGCTGATGATCCACAGGAACGTCTTACGGTTATGGATTTAGTGAAAAATGCCTGCCGCGAACGTATCTTCCCTGTCGGACGCCTCGACAGAAATACCACAGGGGTTTTGTTACTCACAAACGATGGCGATCTGGCATCCAAGCTTACACATCCTAAATTTCTTAAAAAGAAAATATACCATGTTTGGTTGGATAAAGACATTCAGGCTGAGGATATGCAAAAAATAGCCGAAGGTATTGATCTGGAAGATGGTGAAATTCACGCTGATGCAATCAGTTATGTAACGGAAGAAGATAAAGACCAGGTGGGAATTGAGATCCACTCAGGACGGAATCGTGTCGTCCGCCGGATGTTCGAGAGTCTGAGTTATCATGTTACAAAACTGGACCGTGTCTATTTTGCAGGTTTGACCAAGAAAAATCTGAAACGCGGGCAATGGCGTTATTTAAACGAAAAAGAAGTAAATATGCTTCGTATGGGAGCTTTTGATTAAATATTTGGACTAATGAAAAGAATTAAAATAGTTGATTTACTGAAAGGCAGCGCCACTGATTCTACAGTAAATGTTAAAGGTTGGGTAAGAACCCGCAGGGGGAACAAACAAGTAGCTTTTATCGCTCTTAATGATGGATCTACAATCAATAATATACAAATCGTGGTCGACATCGAAAAATTCGGAGAAGATTTTTTGAAACCGATCACTACCGGAGCATGCATTAATGTAGACGGATTATTGGTTGAATCGCAAGGACAGGGACAATCTGTTGAAATACAGGCGACCGGGATTGAAATTTACGGAACGGCCGATCCCAATACCTACCCCTTGCAGAAAAAAGGTCATTCTCTTGAATTTTTGAGAGAAATTGCGCACTTACGCCCGCGAACAAATACGTTTGGCGCTGTGCTGCGCATCCGTCATCATTTATCTTATGCCATCCACAATTATTTTAATGATTTGGGATTTTATTATTTTCATAGTCCTATTATTACGGCTTCCGACGCAGAAGGCGCAGGCGCAATGTTTCAGGTAACAACTCTGGACCTGAGCAACCCTCCGAAAAACGAAGAGGGTAAGATCGACTATACCGACGATTTCTTCGGCAAAGCAACGAATCTTACCGTTTCCGGTCAGCTGGAAGGAGAACTCGGAGCGATGGCCTTAGGTGGAATCTATACATTCGGGCCTACTTTCCGCGCTGAAAATTCAAATACACCGCGACATCTGGCGGAATTTTGGATGATCGAACCGGAAATTGCTTTCTATGACATAAATGACAATATGGATTTGGCGGAAAGTTTCCTCAAATATGTAATTGGTTATGTTCTGAAGCATTGTAAAGATGACATAGATTTCCTTTGCAAAATGTATGATAATGAATTGACAGATCGCTTAAACTTTGTTTTAAATAACCAATTCATTCGTCTCACTTATACTGAGGGAGTTAAAATTCTGGAAAGTTCCGGGAAAAAATTTGAATTCCCTGTATATTGGGGCGCTGACCTGCAATCCGAACATGAACGTTATCTGGTAGAAGAACATTTCCAATATCCTGTCATCATGACCGATTACCCGAAAGAAATCAAATCTTTCTACATGAAACAAAATGAGGATGGCAAAACGGTACGCGGGATGGATGTGTTATTTCCAAAAATCGGGGAAATCATCGGAGGATCCGAACGTGAAGCCGATTATGATAAACTGATGGAGCGTGTAAATGAACTGGATATGTCAATGGATAGTTTGTGGTGGTATCTTGATACCCGTAAATTCGGCACAGCCCCACACTCCGGATTCGGACTTGGATTTGAACGCCTGGTACTTTTTGTAACCGGCATGACAAATATCCGCGACGTGATCCCGTTCCCGAGAACTCCAAATAATACAGAGTTTTAAAATACGTATACTATTATCATGCGAAAACACGATCTTTGTTGCATCGGGCATATTACACTGGATAAGGTAGTTACACCTAAAAACATTGTATATATGCCCGGTGGAACATCTTTTTACTGCTCTCATGCTATCCGGCATTTTAATGACATCGATTACAAATTGGTAACCTCTCTTGCAGAGTCGGAAATGAAAACCGTTCACGACTTGCGAGATAAAGGAGTCAATGTCAAGGCAATAACCAGTAAAAATTCGGTTTATTTTGAAAACATTTATGGCGAAAACCAGGATAGCAGGACTCAACGTGTCCTGGCTAAAGCCGATCCATTTGCCATAGAACATATCGACGATGTGAATTCCGGTATTTTTTTACTTGGAGCTTTACTCGCCGACGATTTTCCTGTTGAACTGGTAGAATACCTGTCTGAAAAAGCAGCGGTTGCAATCGATTGTCAGGGGTATTTGCGGGAAGTCCGCAATGAAAATGTCTTTGCTATCGACTGGAACGATAAGGAAATCGTGCTTCGTCACGTTCATTTTTTAAAAGTAAATGAAATTGAGATGGAAGTCATAACCGGATTCACAGATATTAAAAAAGGAGCCCAACAACTCTATGACTGGGGTGTAAAAGAGGTATTGATAACCCTGGGAAGTATGGGATCGGTGATTTATGACGGCTGCACTTTCTACAAAATACCGGCTTACGTTCCATCTGATGTTGTCGACGCTACAGGATGCGGAGATACCTATCTCACCGGATATCTTTATCAACGTGCTAAAGGCGCTGAAATTCAATCGGCAGGGGAATTTGCTGCTGCAATGGCCACAATCAAGATTGAGGCATCCGGTCCGTTCAATGGTTCAAAAGAGGATGTTGTCGAGCGCATCAACACAGCAATGCAGCATGTACCGGAGATCTGAGATACAGACTACTTTGTTGCAACGGTAGTCAAGACGGTATTTTTCTTTTCTATGGTTGCATAAACCATTAACTTACTTTGTAGGCAATTGGGCATGCTTGTCTCAATGAATTTATTTAATGTCAAACATTTCAGTCTGACTTCGGTTTCTTGATTTTTTGATGTTCTCGCCTCTAATTCTCCTCCGAAAATCTTCTTGTAGCAGAACATCACCACTTCGTTGAGACTCAGGGCAAACGCATATTAAATTTAACATAATTTAAATACTAAAGATATGTATAGATCGTTTGTATAATAAAAGAGTTATGCAAACACCGCTTAGTTATTTTACAGCCATTCGCGACCCA
>JAIRZF010000316.1 GCA_031267385.1 Dysgonamonadaceae bacterium
AGCTTTGGAAAAATCGTCCGGCTGTTCCGTCCAACAAGGTATTTTTGTTGCCGGAAGAAATTTCCGGTGCGGGAGCAAGACAAAAAATAGCTCGTGTTTTGGACGAGATACACAAACAGGGCGGAAATGCAACTATTCTCGTTTCGTTGGATATGATAGCCTGGCTGTTCAATATCCGGGGTAATGACGTCGATTATAATCCGGTAGCAGTAAGTTATGCTTATGTCTCGGACGATGAGGTAGTCCTGTTTATTGACCCGAAAAAACTGAGTCCCGAAGTGACGGATCATCTGAAATCGCAAGGTGTGATCCTTGCCGGTTACGATAAACTCACCGGTTATATCCGGAATCTGAAACAGGAAACCCGATTATTGATCAATCCGTCAAAGCTTAATTCCGAACTTTACGAGGCGATCCCTGCCGGTTGCCGGATCATCCAGGTTCCTGTTCATCCGGTGGATATGCTTAAAAGTATTAAAAATGATACGGAGATCGCCGGTTTTCGCAATGCAATGAAAAAGGATGGAGTCGCTCTGTCCCGGTTTTGGATGTGGCTTGAAAAGTCCCTGGAAAAAGGAGAAACGGTAACCGAACTCGATGTGGAAGAGAAACTTCGGGAATTCCGCGAACAACAACCGATGTATTTTGGAGAAAGTTTCTCCTCAATTGTGGGTTATGCGGAGCATGGAGCGATTGTTCACTACAGTGCGACAGAGGAGACCAATGTTCGCATCCGGCCGGAAAGTTTCCTGTTGATTGACTCCGGCGCTCAGTTTTTTGATGGAACTACCGATATTACCCGGACTTTCGCCGTCGGAGAAGTGAACGACGTCATGAAAAACGATTATACAGCCGTTCTTAAAGGAAATATTGACCTGTCGATGGCAAAGTTTCCCAAAGGAACAAAAGGAGTCCAGTTGGATCTCTTGGCGCGAAAAGCGCTATGGGAGAACGGAGTAAACTATTTACACGGGACAGGACATGGCGTCGGCCATTTTCTGAATGTACACGAAGGCCCGCAAAGTATCCGTATGGAATATAATCCGGTTGCAATGGAACCGGGAATGGTTACCTCGAACGAACCGGGTATTTATCGTGCCGGAGAATACGGTATTCGTATCGAAAATCTGATCCTTACCGTAAAAGCGGAAGAAACTCCAACGACCGCATTTTATCGGTTTGAAACATTAACATTGTGTCCGATAGATAAAACCCCGGTCAATAGATCCTTGCTTTCAAGAGAAGAAATTGATTGGTTAAATAATTATCATAAAAGGGTATATGATATCCTTTCCCCGGAATTGAATGAAAATGAACAAAAATGGTTAAAAGAGAAGACAGATGAAATCTAGGTTTTTTATTCTTTTTTTCGTGATTGCGTCGACTGTAAATGGGTTCGGCAATTCACTAAAAATTACGATCAATGCGCCCCAGCTGAAAAATGCAGAATTGGCTTTGTGTGCCCATTTTAATGGGAAAGTCTATAAAAAGGATTCGTTACAATTGTCGGATCAGGGTACCGGCGCTTTTATCCAGCCCCAAAAATTGGACGAAGGCTTATACCTGGTCTATATTGACAGTACGAAATATTTTGACGTCTTGTTATCGGATGAACAAGTGTTCCAAATAGATATTGACACAACGGATTTTATCAATAAAAATAAAATATCCGGAGCAGCCCAGTCGGTGGCTTTCTCCGAATACGTGCGTTTCCTTTCTGAAAAACAAAAGGAACGCGGGAAATTATTAGAAGAAGGACGAGCGTTGCAGGCTGCAAATGAAGATTTTAGCGCCGTATCGGAAAAAATAGACTCCCTGAATCAGGAAGTGCAGAGCTATCAGAACGATTTTTTTGCAAGCCATCAGGATCAATGGGTCTCATTGTTTTTCAAAGGATTAGAACCTGCAACCGGGCCTTATCCTGCTCCTAAGACACAAGAGGAGGCAAAAGCCGAATTTTATTATTTGAAAGATCATTATTTCGATAATATTAACTTATTGGACAAGCGTTTTTGGTACACTAATTATTTCCCTCAAAAGATAGAGACTTATATCCAGAAACAGGTGGAAGGTATTCCTGATTCCTTAGCCAATGCAGCATCTCATCTGGTCGCTAAAACAATGAATGATACGACCTGTTATCAGCTGATGCTTTCCAGGTTGACAAACTACGCTTTGCAAAGTAACCTGATGGGGATGGAAAACGTTTGGGCTAAACTGGCTGAAGATTATTATTTGAAAGGACTTGCCAATTGGTCCGACTCGGCTTTCCTTTCGGATATCAAATCGGAATATGCGAAGGTACGCTACAATAGAATTGGGATGAAAGCCCGCGATCTTCCGCTGCAGGATTCGTTGAATCGACGGGTCGATCTCTATAAACTGAGTCGTAAATATACATTGCTTTGCTTCTTTGAACCTCAATGCGGACATTGTAAAGTGGAAATTCCCGCTATTCATGAAAAATTATATAAAAAATATGTAGATAAAGGACTGGACGTAGCTTGCGTCTATCTTTTGACGGATAAAAAAGAATGGTTGAACTTTGTCAACGAACATCATTTGAATGGAGCTCATTGGCATAACCTTTGGGATCCGAATCGTACTTCATACTATTGGGAGTTTTATAATACATCAACGACGCCTTCAATATACCTGCTGAATGAAAAAAAGGAAATCATTGCCAAAAAATTGAATGAAGAAACCCTCGACCAACTCTTGGGCGATCTGCTGAAATCCGATTAAAACCGGAGTACGTTATACGTTATACGTTTTACGTTCCCCCTATCTCAGTCCCCCAGATGAATCTGGGGGTTAAGCACAGGCAACGCCTACGGCATTCGGGGTCTCTACCAAGTTGCCCGGTAGGGCATCCATATCGACGGTGATGCGGTTATTTCTACCGACATATTGTGCCTCCGGCACAAAAAACGGAACGGGATTATTTTTGATGAATGTCACATTTTTGACAGCCCACCCTCCGGGCAATGAACTCGCAAAACGCCGTAGGCGTTACCTGTGTTAATCCGGGGGGAGGGTTGAAAGCGTGCGTAAGCCAAACGTAAAACGTATAACGTATAACGTATAACGTATAACGTATAACGTATAACGTATAACTGCCCCAACGAAATATTTATCATTTATTAACTATAAAAATTTGGCAGATCGCAAAAATGCCTCCACCTTTGCAGTGAACAATCGTTCATTTTGTTGTAAAATTTATGCAGGACAGGAAAGAGTACATATTACAAAAAGCATTTGAAGTTTTCATGGCAAAAGGCTATGATAGCGTTTCGATGACTGTCTTGCAACAGGAGCTGAGGATGTCCAGAGGGGCTATGTATCGCTATTACAACGGCAAGGATGATTTGTTCAAAGCTGTAATTGACCGGTACTTTTATGGCATGATTGATTTCGTTCGTCCGAATTTCAGTGAAGACATGACTTTGGCGGAGCGGATTGAACAAAATTATCAGAGCCTGAAAAAGATCAGCGCTTATTTCGACAGGATAGAAGGGATTTCAGTGGTGTTCCTGAACTATACGGCTTTACTCATTCAGGCTGCTAAACGGTATTCCGGTTTTATAGACAGACTCAAAGTTTATAAGGAAACAGAGACGAAAAAGTGGAGGCTTGTAATTGAAAACAGCATCGAAAAAGGAGAAGTCCGGGAAGATATAGATGTCGAAATTATGTCCATGATCTTCACTAAATCCGTTGATTTGTGGGATCCGGATAAACCGGGAAGAAATTTTTCCAAAGCCTCGGAAGATGCCAAGAAAATGATGAATTATATTTATTCTCTTATAAAAACCTGATGGTTTTTTTTATTCTGTAAGTGAACGATTGTTCATTGATTAAAGGGGGAGTATACACACAAATAAACAATATAAACAGTGATTTTTTTTGAATCAAAACGTGAACAATTGTTCAATTTTATTAAGTGGATTAAAAACAAATTTTTAAAATTAGGTATTATGAGAAAGATTGTATTAACATTCGTTGTTTTATTAAGTTTAGGTTTTACGCAAGTAAATGCACAAGTGTCTTTTGGTATTAAAGCTAATGCCAATATGTCAAATTTCTTATTATCCGATATGGGTAAGACAGAGAGTTCTATGAAAGTAGGAGCATCTTTAGGTGGAATTATGAAAATGGAAATTAGTAAACATTTTGCATTGCAACCGGAGTTGATGTTCCATTATAAATCTTCAGAGATGAAGACATCGAAATCTGCTAAGACGGATTTCGAATACTGGGGTATGGAGATTCCTATTTATGCGGTAGTTCAGACTCAGGTAGGAAATGGAAAAAGTTTTATCGGAGTCGGTCCGTACGTTGGTTTTGGATTCAGTGCCAAATATAAAGCCGGAGACATTGATTTGTACAAAAAAGACAAAGTAACGGATAAGGCGGTCATGGATCGTTTTGATTTCGGACTCGGAGCCATGTTGGGATATGAATTCAATAGTGGAATTTTCATCAATGGAAGTTATCAGTTTGGATTGGTTGACAATCTGGATGCAAATAAGAAAAATGCGACGATGAGGCCGCAAACAGTAAGTTTTGGAATCGGATGTAGATTTTAATTATGAGATAAAAAAACTACTATAATGTATGTGAAAGAGTGAATTTAGTGCTAACCAAAACTTGATATTTAACCAGAGTAGTGAAAACGGGGCGTACATGCCCCGTTTTTTTATTTATAATTTTTTTTGGCATGATTTTTTCACAATCCGAAATAATTGTTTACATTTGCAGGAGTTCTCCGAAAGAGAATCGAACACAAAACACAGCACATCAATAACATAATGGCAATTCCGTATCCTTGCTTTAATTGTTTTTTAACTAAGTTTAACATTTTAAATTTGGTTAGACCGCCGTTTATGTTAGAGAGAGAGAGAGAGAGAGAGAGACTTACCTGGGCTCACGCGCGCGCGAGACTAAACTAAACTCATTAATTTACAACAAGATAGCCCGCCTCAGTTTTTTGAATTTAGTCCGGTTTTTTGTACCCTATAATCCCCTTCCCCGTAGTTCATTTCTTAAAAAAGAGGTGTCGTATTTGAATCGTCTTTTCCCGCTTGTGAAAGTAGGGCAGGACTCTTGTATTCAAATCGAAGATTGTATGTATGTGTTTGTGAATGTTCCGGGGAAGGGATGTAGGGATAGTTGATAATTGACAATTGACAATTAAAACTTAAAACTTAAAACTTAAAACTTAAAACTTAGAACTTAGAACTTAAAACTTAAAAACATATGTCACTAACAAATACAGCACAACGAGAACGAACCTGGCGGCGGCATCTGCAACTGCTTGGGTTGAGTTTACTCTTATTTTTGTTTGGATTGCTCCCTGATATTCAGGGGCAGGTTTTGACCTGGGAAGATGGGAACACCGTTGGAGCTCCGGTAAGTATCGGGTCTTCCAAGTCGGCTCCTTTGGAATTTTATTTCTATTCCGACGTGGCGATGACTGGGGCCAAGGTTATAATCTTGCTTCCTGCAAGCGATTTTTATGATAATTTGAAGTCCCCGCAGCAAGTAAGCGGATCAGTCACCTTACCGGCTCCCACCGTAAGTGGGGATAAACGCACCGTAACGTTTTCGAATGTAACTATTCCTGCCGGCCAGGTAGTGAACTATCGTATCTGGCATACGGCAACCGATGGGGTTCCGATGATGACCACCACCGGCACGGCGACAATTACAATAGATAAAGCTGTAACCAACAGAACAAAAAATATTGTCTACAACTATAACCGGGCGTCTTTGCTGATTACTCCTCCCGATACTCCCCCGACGGATCAAACGGGCTTGAACCTGGATTTTGGAAATAATAACGGTTCACACAACTCTGCGAGCTATAGTGAAAAGATTTACAATTTTCAGTTGGAATGTTCCGGAGGATCCGTTGATTCGATCAAAATTACATTCTCGTTATTGAGCGGAGCGGCAGATTTTTCGGATTGGACTTTTAACGGAAATACCCCAAGTGAGGTGAATTTTATCAGTTCGGTACAGACTACAGTGATACCACTCCAAATGACTTATACTCTTCGTTTGAGTAAAGCCGATTTCCCGGGCGGAGATGGTTTTGATGATGGAGAGAAAGTTGTGATTGGAGTGAAAGCAAAGAAACATAATTGCGGAACAACAAATATAGGATTAAAAAGTTTTTGGGGAAGAACAGTAACCGCTCCCTATTTTACTACAACAGAGACGAATGGAGCATTGGTCGCGAATCCTTCCGGAGGAGGAGGGCCTTGGATAGTTTTTGTATCGGTCGGATACAATGATCTTACACCTACCGGAGGATTGGTCCGGATGGACGGTTCTCCTAACATAGGAACGACCGTATTAAGGAATGACGGAACCGGAGCGGCAACCGGTTTGGTTTTCAATTTAGATACTCGAGGATATCAAGAAGCCCCCGGTTTTTTTGATCTCTCTAAAATCCGGTATAAAATAGGCTCGTCAGGGGGATGGAATCCTCCGAAAGAAATGCAAATCATGCAAAAATATTATAATACTTCTCCATACATTGCTAATTATGCTGATGAGGCCAGACAGTTAAATGTTATTATTCCGGATAAACTTCCGGCAGGAGAAGAAATCTACATTGAGTGGGGACTTTGCTATCCAAATGATCCGTATAGCTTTCCTGCGGGAGTAATGGCAGGCGCTAATACCGGAATGTTGTTTTACTATCATGGCTGGAGTTATTTTGATGAGTGTCAATCCCAAAGTTTTATCCAAAGTAGTAAAGGTGAAAGTACTTTGCGGGCAGGTTCAGGGCAAGCTGTAGTCAAAGACCTGGAATCATCTCTTGTAATAAAATCAGGAGAATCAAAAAAATACGCTGTGTTAACCCAGACTAATGGCATACAATATACTGCTTCCAGAGGGACAAATGCAAAGTATGGAATGAGAATCGCTTTGCCCAACGGCTTATATTTAAATACTGCAAACCCGGATTCAATAGTATATTATTACAGGGATGATGAGGCTAAGAAATGGCCGATGCAGTCTTTTTCTAAAACAGAACGTGCGGATTCTACTATTTATACCTGTGAATTTTTATATTCTGAACGACCTTTTAATAGCCAAGACTACAAACTGGAGGTTGATTTCAAGAACAATTGTTTATCCGGTGAAGATAAAATCTTGAAGGCGGATATCACGATGAGTTACTATCCTACCGGTCAGGTTACTGCCGGCAGTCCAATTGACGTCGTATTTGAACGTACTTTCCAGGTTTGTCCGGAAATCATGCTTATCTGTGATTTGAAAGGGATCACTTACGATTTTTCTGTAAAAAGGGTAACTATAGGATTGAGAGATGCCGACAATAATGGTATTCCCGATGCTAACGGTACGGAAATAGCCAGAGAAGAGGAGATTAATCACAATCTCTGGTTATATGGAGATACGGCGGCCCTCTGTTATAAAGGAACCCTTCTGGGGACAGGTTATGAAAAATTGTATTTGATTTTGTATTCTGATTACAATCATTCGAATTTTCCTATCCTGGAGAATGGCATTCCAAAAATAGAAATAGATGGAATAGAAGATGCTTCAGTAAGTGTCATCCTTAAAAACAGTTTATCCGGAGGCATCCCTGTTGCCACAGACAGGGGATCCGGCTTTACTTCCAAAAGGTATGTTTATGTGTGGGAATTATCTAAAGCCGGCGGGTTTGCCGATAATTCAACGATAGATGTTTCCGTATTATTATCAAGCTTATACACAGCAGACTTCCTGGCAAATAATTTTTCTTCTCAGTTTTATGCCTCAACCTCTGAAGTTATAGAGCCTTTAGATCCGGGAATATCCGGAGCGGGAAAAGAAGAATATGCAATCCGGATAACTGGCGTGAATCCCCGAATTTATGGAAGTCTTGCCACTCTGACATATAATTTCTCCGGGCAACAAATCCTTTATTTGAATGATATCAGCGTGGCATATACTCCTTATTTATCAGAGTTTCAGTATCAGACAAATCTTGTCAATGAATATCGTCATTTGGGAACTTTGGATACACTGGTACTGGAAGTCCCTGTTGGATACGAGTTGCCGGAAACGGCTAGTTTTAGAATACGAAGCCATTATGTTGGTCAATATAAAATCGACAAGACTGTAACATTAACCTCATTACCCGGCAGTACTCCCAATCGTCGTATGTATAAATTTGGGACAGAGGTCTTTGATGTAACTCCGGACAGGTCTGAGACAGGGAAAGTGCCGCTTCCGGCAGATGCTTGTACTATATTATTATCTAATTTTCCTATAAAATCGACTTATTCCGCTCCGGCAGGCATTTCTTATCTAAAAGTGTATGTAAGTATTGATAATGAAACATACTTTACCCGGGGTATCTCAATTCCGAACATGAATAGAAAAACGAATATGGAATTAGATAATTATAACAATAGATTTATGTTGGTATATTCCGATCCCGGGAGTTTGATGTTAGGTTTGAGTGATGCCGCAGTCAAGGATGCATTGAGCAGTCGTTTGTCATGGGATTTGAATGTTACCAACACAAAGAGCGATTCTCCGGCCTACGATGTCTGGTTGTATGTCCAGGGTCCTGTGGAGAACGCCTCGATTACAATTAGTGAAACGGAATATTCCGGAGAAGGCGAGGGAAATCGTTGGATTCGTATTCCTCAATCCGTAGCTGCATCTTCTTATATTCAGGGAACCTTGAATGTGACTTATGTCGGAACTGACTGTTCCAATCAAGCCGTATCAGTTTATTCCCTGTTCGATCGGGATAATATCACGCAGGGCACCTGGAGTCCATACCTTACCCGAAACGACGCCTCATTCAATACGGCAGATGATTTTGTCTATCCTCCTGTTAAACTGACTATTCAAAACGTACCCTCCCGGATCAGTGGCAGTCTGACGGGTTTGTCGAACACTCCGGCTGCCCCTTCCACCCCTTTAGGAGGTACGTATAACAAGGAAACCGTGAAAGTAGAAGAGTCTTTTCCTGTAGAGATTGTCTTCTCAACCGAGGGCGCCCTGGGCCCGGTGGTGAATACAACGGCAGAAGTTACGTTCCCGAAAGGCTTGGCTTATGTTGGAGGATCGGTCTACCTGGAAATCGACGGAAGCAATACGCAAGTCTCTGGAGAGGCCATAGAGACTGTCCTCTCCCAGTTGTCCGGACTGGCGACCCCACTATCGCTGAATCTGTCATTATTGGACTGCGGTATCCTCAACGGAGAGATCAAGGGCAATACTACGGCCAAACTGCGATTCCTGCTTGAACCGACGTGTGATATCAATATGAGTGCAGAACGGATCGCTCTGAAAGTAACAGGGAACCGCCCTTGCGGCCCGGATGCAACAAACAG
>JAIRZF010000067.1 GCA_031267385.1 Dysgonamonadaceae bacterium
TGTAGCAGCTTAACCGAAATAATTGTAAAAGTGGAGACTCCTCCTGAAATTGACGGTGATGTTTTCGGGTATTCTTTCAACGGCGCTATCCATGTACTTTGCAACAAGGAAGGTACTTACAAGATCACTTCAAATTGGGATTCATATGCCGGGAAAATAGTAGGAGATGTGTCGCCCGACATTACTCTGGAAAGCGCCGATGAAACGATGGGCAAACCCGCGGTCACAAAGGAAAATACCTGTGCCGACAATACAGCTACCATAGAAGCCGCCGCCAATCCCGGTTACCGCTTCGTGCAATGGAACGACGGCAACACCGCCAATCCGCGCACCGTTCCCGTAGAGGAAGACGTCACGTTCATCGCCACATTTGCGCCGGCCGAACCTCCACAGGTGGCCAATCCTCCGGTATTGCTTCAGGATCTGGAAGATGCCATCATCTGCCGGGGTGAAAGCCATACATTTAAGATTGTGGCCGAAGGAGACAACCTGAGTTACGAGTGGTACTACGGGAACGAACGCATCAAAGGCGCAAACGGGAATACCTATACGATAACAAATGCAGAACTTCGCGATTACGAACGTTATTACGTGATTGTAAGGAACCTGGTTGGCGAATCCCGCGCGAGCGTTTACAGTAAGAATGTCCGCCTCTGGGTAGCGGATCAGTTGCCGGAAACATTGAGCTTTGTAAGCTGTCCCGTCCAGGCGATTACCGGGCAAACCTATCCCATCAAACTATCCGGTTATCCCGACGTCACGCAATATAGTTGGAGTTATCGCGTAGGGGCAACCCTTGTGGCTGCCCAAGATGCGGTTGCCCCAACCACGGTTGCCCCTGACACCAACGACGGCGTCACGTTCTCTCCTGCAACAGGCGGAGTAGGGCAAAACGAAACCCTGGCTACTTTCGGCGCTCTCTCGGCAGGCCAGGGCCTGTTGACCGTGACGCTCGAACATCCTTGTGGCGCCCGCCAGGTAACACAAGCCATTGAGGTGCAATATCCGACCGGAGTTGATCAGGTTGCCGAAACGGCAGTCCGGGTCTTCCCGAACCCCACGTCAGGAATTATAAAGGTTTCCGGCACAACATCGAACCAAATCATCCGCATAGTAGACGTCACCGGTTCCCTGTAAGGAAAGTATCCTGCTCGGGACGGCGAGACGACGATCGACCTGACGGGCTACAGCAAAGGAACGTACCTGTTGCAATACAACGGAAAGACGGTCAAGACGGTGAGGAAATGAAGAATGTAATTACTTAATTTTTGAATAATGGAAACAAAACACTGTGTGCGCTTAAGTCTTAAAGCGCCAAAAGCAAAACGAAAGATTTTATTTTTGTTATTACTGCTTCTGACCGGCACGACGGCAGGCTTGGCACAATCCGGAAACTGTGGCGTCGGTGGCGAGGAGGATGATAGCGTCACGTGGGTGTTGATGGATGGTATACTTACTATTAGCGGGACAGGGGAGATGATGAATTGTTATAGTGGCGCGGCTCCATGGTATAGCTCCATGGCATCCATTACAGAGGTGATTATAAAGGATGGCGTGACAAACATTGGAATTCATGCTTTTTACGGTTGCGATAATCTTGAATCGGTTACTATCGGTAACAGTGTGACAACTATCGGCAATTACGCTTTTTACGGGCTTAAATTATTAACTTCAATTACTATCCCCGAAGGAGTGGAAACAATTGAATTTGACGCTTTTAGAGATTGCGGCCTTATTACAATTGACCTTCCGGAAAGTTTGACAAACATTGAATTTGGGGCTTTTTCCGGCAATAATAACATGATCACAGTGACTATCCCCAAAAACTTGGAAATCATTAATTCTGGCACTTTTGGCGGATGTAAGTCTCTCCAGTCGGTTGTTTTTGCCGGTAACGAGGTGAAGTCCATCGGAGAATATGCTTTTGGCGAGTGTACGGAACTTTCTTCGATTAGCCTTCCGGAAAGTTTGGAAAGCATCGGCGAGAGCGCTTTTGGATGGTGTTCAGGTCTTCTTTCGATTGATATTCCTGAAAATGTAACAAGCATCGGCGAATACGCCTTTACCGGGTGCAAAAACCTGGTGGAGATTAACGTTTCCGAAAACAACGCTGAATATGCTTCGGAAAAGGGAATCGTGTTCAGTAAAGACAAAAAAACTTTAGTCTGCTATCCCGCCGGAATACCGGATACTAATTATGTGATCCCCGACGACGTGACAAGCATTGGAGTGGGAGCTTTTTCTCTTTGCTCAAATCTTAAATCGGTTACTATCGGTAATAGTGTGGCAACTATCGGCGATTACGCTTTTGAAAGTTGCTATAATCTTGAATCGGTTACTATCGGTAGCCAGGTGGAAAGTATTGGAGGATATGCTTTTACATATTGCGTCGGTCTCACTTCGGTCATCAACCAAAACTCTACGCCACAAGTTATAGGTAAATGGGTAGATAGAGGCAAGGGCTCTACGTTGGAAGAGTTTTATGTATTTCGGGGCGTTGATTACAACAATGTCACGCTTTATGTTCCGGATGGAGCTAAGAATGCTTACGAGGTTGCTCCCGTCTGGGAGTATTTCGGAAAGATTAACGAAGAACATTGCGGCGACAACCTTTGGTGGGATTTGTCGGAAAGCGGCGTACTCACCATTACCGGCACGGGCGACATGTATGATTTTGCAGATAGGGGCAAGGATGCCTCTCCCTGGTCTTCCCTCAATGAGGAAATTACATCCATTAACCTGTCGTCCGAAATGACAGGCATCGGAAGTTTTGCGTTCTTTGAATGTAAGAATATTTCTTCGATTGATATTCCGGCGAGCGTGACAAATATAGGATCTAACGCTTTTGCCGATTGTGACGAACTTCGTTCGGTAACGCTCCATGAAGGCTTGGAAGAGATCATTTGGTGGGCTTTTTCTTATACTCCCATCTCCGGGATAGTCATCCCCAAGAGCGTGACAAGCATTGGGACGAGAGCTTTTTTCCTGTGTCGTGAGCTTACCGGCATCGATGTCGATGAAGAAAATGAACATTATACTTCGGTAGATGGCGTATTATTTGACAAGGAAAAGACCACCCTGATCCAATATCCGGTAGGAAATACAAACGAAAATTACATTATCCCTGACGGAGTGACAACTATTGAAGAAGAGTCTTTTGTATCTCACAATCTTTATTCGGTAACGATTCCCCAAAGCGTGACACATATTGAAGGGAGAGTTTTTGAGGGTTTCGGAAATCTTGTCTCGGTCACCAACCTGAACCCGACACCGCAAGAGATAGATGAATATACATTTATGGAATTCGACTACGATATCGATCTCAGTACCTGGGTCGAGGTCGATCTCAAGAAAGTCACGCTTTACGTGCCGACCGGTTCCGTGGGCGCTTACAAGGCAGCCGACGGCTGGAAAGAATTCAATATTGTAGAGCTGAGTCAAACGGAAACTCCATCGGTCACTCCTCTAACATTGCATAAGGATCTGGAAGACGCCATCATCTGTGCCGGCGAAAGCCATACCTTTGCAATCGAAGCCGAAGGAGACAACCTGAGTTACGAGTGGTACTACGGAAACGAACGCATCAAGGGAGCAAACGGAAATACCTACACGATAACAAACGCGGAACTTCGCGACTACGAACGTTATTACGCGATTGTGAGGAGTCAACTCGGCAGTTATCGCTCCAGCGTTTACAGTAAAAACGTACGCCTCTGGGTAGCGGATCAGTTGCCGGAGAGCCTGCAATTCGTCGATTTCCCGTCCACAGTGTTTACGGGAAATACCTACCGCATCAAATTGGCCGGTTATCCCGATGTGACGCAATACAGTTGGAGTTATCGCGTAGGGGCAACCCTTGTGGTTGCCCAAGATGCGGTTACCCCAACCACGGTTGCCCCTGACACCAACGACGGCGTCACGTTCTCTCCTGCAACAGGCGGAGTAGGGCAAAACGAAACCCTGGCTACTTTCGGCGCTCTCTCGGCAGGCCGGGGCATGTTGACCGTGACGCTGGAACATCCTTGCGGCGCCCGCCAGGCAACGCAAGCCATTGAGGTACAATATCCGACCGGAGTCGAGCAGGTTGCCGAAACGGCGATCCGGGTCTTCCCGAATCCGACGGCAGGGATCATCAAAGTTTCCGGCACGAAGTCGAACCAGATCATCCGCATAGTAGACATCACCGGTTCCCTGAAAGGAAACTATCCTGCTCAGGACGGCGAAACGACAATCGATCTGGCAGGCTACAGCAAAGGCACGTACCTGATTCAATACAATGGCAAGACGGTCAAGGCAATCAGGAAATGAATAATGAACACGTAGGGGCGACCCTTGCGGTCGCCCTAGCCCTTGCGGTCGCCCTAACCTGCGTGCGCACCCCGATGATAAAAATGGCGAACACGTCGTCAATGGCGAACACGTCGTCAATGGCGAATACGTCGAGGGCGAACACGTCGAGGGCGACCGCAAGGGTCGCCCCTACGCGGAATCAAATCAACAATTTTCTATTGATATTGTTTCCCTAACGGGAAATGCATACGGGAAATGCACGAACAATACGAACAATGCCTTTGACATCATCGTCGCTATCATCGCCATCATCGCTATCATTATCATCATCGCCATCACCACCAACGTCTTTGCCCATAGGGCAACAATATCAATAAAAAGAAAAGGATACGAACATTGTCCGCTCTTTGCCCGGAGGGCATTAATATCAATAGAAGGCATGTAGCGCGAAAAGGCGCGTAGCGCGAACATCTTTGTAGACATGTGCGTGAGCGCATGGTAATGATGTACGCCACAACACCCGGAGCTGCGTAGCTGCGACATTTTATAGGTACACCCGACCATACACACGTTAATTGGTTTTTGCGCAATTGTTTCCGTGTCGGAAAATACACAACGGCGAGGGGGGGGTATGTCGCGGCTACGCCGCTTAGGATGCTGTGTGCATACTGTTCACGTGCGCTCACGCGCACGCCTACAAAGGTATCGGCGCTACGCGCCTTTTACATTCCGCCGCCTCTAATTCTACCAAGTAAGACCGGAAGAAACGTAAGACCGTAAGACCGTAAGATGGTAAGACCGTAAGAAAAAAGGAGATCCCTTTAATCTTACGGTCTTACGGTCTTACCAGCTTACCATCTTACCATCTTACCATCTTACCATCTTACCATCTTACCATCTTACGGTCTTACGGTCTTCTTACAGTTGTGGTCCTGCAGGAATTAACGCTTTCCCGGCTTCCGTATCGCAATATTGTTCGAAGTTTTTGATGTATTTAGCAGCCAGCGATTTGGCTTTTTCTTCCCATTCGGAAACGTTGGAATAAGTGGAACGGGGATCCAAAATATTGGAAACCTCAGGCAATGTTTTTGGAGCTGTGAGGTTCAAAATAGGAATTTTTACCGTTTCGGCTTTTTCGATAGACCCGTCGATGATTGCATCAATAATTGCACGTGTATCTTTCAAAGAAATACGTTTTCCGGTTCCGTTCCATCCTGTATTTACCAAATAAGCTTTGGCATCGTGTTCTTTCATTTTTGCGCCTAAAGTACTTGCATATTTTGTCGGATGCAAGGTCAGGAAAGCTTCCCCAAAAGCGGGAGAGAAAGACGGAAGAGGTTCGGTAATACCACGTTCCGTACCTGCCAATTTGGAGGTATATCCGCATAAGAAGTGGTATTGCGCTTGTTTTTCGTCCAGGATAGAAACCGGAGGTAATACTCCGAATGCATCGGCAGAAAGATAAACAATCTTCTTTGCATGTCCTGCCCTTGAAGGGAGAACAATTTTATTGATGAAAGTGATCGGGTAAGAGACGCGGGTGTTTTCCGTTTTAGAAGCTTCTTTTGAATAATCGGGAGTTCCGTTGGGTTTTACTGTTACGTTTTCCAACAAAGCATCGCGACGAATAGCCCTCCAGATGTCCGGTTCATTTTCTTCGCTCAGGTCAATTACTTTTGCGTAGCAACCGCCTTCGTAGTTAAACACACCATTGTCATCCCATCCGTGTTCATCGTCACCGATCAGATAGCGTTTCGGATCGGCGGAAAGAGTCGTTTTACCTGTTCCGGATAATCCGAAGAAGATAGCGACATCTCCGTCTTTACCTACGTTGGCGGAACAGTGCATGGAAGCAATGCCGCGTAACGGCAGGTAGTAGTTTTGCATCGCAAACATCCCTTTTTTCATTTCGCCGCCGTACCAGGTACCTCCAATGATCTGCACTCTTTCGGTAAGGTTGAACATGATATACACTTCAGAATTCAAACCTTGTTCCTGCCACTGCGGATTAGTCGTTTTAGAACCATTGAACACTACGAAATCAGGTTCACCATAGTTATTCAATTCGTAGTGAGAAGGGCGGATAAACATGTTGGTCACAAAGTGAGCCTGCCATGCAACTTCCATGATGAAACGAACTTTCATGCGGGTATCTTCGTTCGTTCCGCAGAAAGTATCGACCACATATATTTTTTTTGCAGTGTTCAATTGTTTCAAAGTCAACGCTTTGCAATGATCCCAAACATCTTTGCCAACCGGTTTATTGATTGTTCCATCCCACCAGATCGTATTTTCACTGACCGCATCTTTTACGATGTAACGATCTTTAGGTGAACGACCTGTGAATTTTCCGGTATCAACAGAAACCGCACCTGTATTGGTCAAAATTCCTTTTTCGAATCCCTGATTTGCAGGATCCATTTCTGCTTGAAAAAGCTGCTCGTAAGTGGGATTATGAACAATCTCGATGTTACCGCTAATTCCATACTTGCTTAAATCTACTTTTGCCATTTTTGAATAAAATTAAGTTGATTTGTATATTGATATTATCTCTCTTCCACGAAAGTTGCCTTTATTTTAAACAAAAGCGACACAAAGGTAGCGTTTTACTTTCATATAGAGAAAGCTATTACGGAAAAATTTCTTTAATGAATTAAAAAAGATATGTTTTATAACAAGTTTTAAGAAAGTTTGATTATAATTTCACTGTTTTTGATTTTCCTTTCTTCGTTTCATTGTGGAACCGGTCGACGGAGGTCACTACATATTTGACTTTTCTTTTTCCGTTCTCGTAGGGCAATAAAAATTCCGTCTCTCTTGTGATCTTCACTATTTTGGAGGGATCTTCCAAATTCGTTTTCTCCTTATTTTTAAATTTATAAATCACGTAATATTGAGCCTGTTCCGGATCGACCGGATCACCATTCCTTTTCCAATGAAGTTTATAACCTTCTGCCGTCCATTCGTTTTTCAGTGATTTCACATCTTTGGGACGTTTTTTATGCATGTGACCGTAAGCCGGAATCAATGCGGGATTGCGCTGATAATTTGTCTTCAGACTGTCTTCAATTCCTCCGTTATTTTTGAGAATTTCGTAAGCAGGCCAGAAACAATTGCCATAAATTGCGGGAAGCGTGCGTTCCAGTTCCATTTTACGTGTCAGCTGATTTCTATCCGGATATTGCAGGTCAGGGGTTTTCATTGTCCTTGCAACATCCTGTCCTATATATAAATGCGCCTCGTAATTGTTCCGGCTCCACCATTTGATCAACGTCTCATAATCGGCGGCTTTATGACCGATTTCCCAGTAAATTTGAGGAATATTATAATCTACCCATCCTTTTTCGACCCATAGTTTGATATCGGCATACAAATCATCGTAGTTTTGCAATCCGTTGGTCGCGCTTCCCGAATCGTCAGGGGTGTTTTTCTGATTCCGGTATATTCCGAAAGGACTTATTCCAAAACGAACCCACGGCTTCGTCAGGACGATTGTATGCTTGACTTGTTCAATTAAAGTATTGACGTTATTTCTCCTCCAATCAGCTCTTTGCTCCATCGTAAAACCCTGTAAATGAGCATAACGGTAGAAACTGTTATCGTCCGGAAACTTTTCTCCGGCTATCGGATACGGATAAAAATAATCGTCCATGTGGATCGCGTCCACATCATAGCGTGAGACAATATCTTTCACAACTTTACAAATGAAATTCTTTGATTCGGGAAGTCCCGGATCAAAATAAAGCTGTTTTCCATACTTCACAAACCATTCGGGATGTCGATAATAAACATGGGATGAGTGTAAAATATCCGTTTCTGCAGCTGTAACCCGGTATGGATTAAGCCATGCATGAAGTTCCATTCCACGCTGATGACATTCGTCCACCATGAAAGCCAGGGGATCAAATCCTCCGTCGGGAACTTTTCCCTGTGTTCCGGTCAGATATTTACTCCACGGCTCCAACGACGACGGATAAAGGGCGTCTGCTGTCGGCCGTATTTGAAAAACGACGGCATTGAAATTCAGGGACTGCAAATGATCCAATATATTTAAGAGGTACTTTTGCAGGGCTTCCGACGACATCAAACTGTATTGCCTTTGTCCGATGACATGAATCCATGCGCCACGAAACTCTCTTTTAGCCGTAATTTGGGAATATCCGGAATGGAAAGTCGTGATCACGATCAAAAAGAGGATCAGGAGTTTTTTTAGTTGCATACGTACATAATTTTATTTTCAGAGTGTCATTTTCTTAAATAATTCCGGCAGGTTTTCAATTTCTTTTATAGGCCGATCCTGCATTATCCTGCCCCGGTGTATGATAATGATACGTGTACAAACGGCTTCTACTTCCGATAAGGTATGTGAGGAAAGCAAAATGGCTTTTTCCTTGCTCATTTCAAACAACAGGTTACTGAATTCTTCTATCTGGTTCGGATCCAATCCTGACGACGGTTCGTCCAGAACCAATAATTCAGGATTATGTATTATTGCTTGCGCCAGTCCGACTCGTTGTCTGTAACCTTTGGAGAGTTGAGCAATTTTCTTACGAGCTTCCGGTTCGAGTCCCGTCCGAACGATAATGTCCTTTACTTTTTCTTTGCTGCCGGAGGAATCAGGATAAAGTTTTGTCACATATTCAAGATATTCAGCAACATACATTTCATCGTGCAAGGGATTATTTTCAGGTAAATAACCGACTAATGCCTTTGCTTTCAAGGGCGTTTGAGCGATATTGTAATTGCCAATTTCCACAATTCCCCCTTCTGCTGCCAAACATCCGGTAATAATTTTCATAGCAGTGGTTTTTCCGGCGCCATTCGGCCCAAGAAACCCAACAATTTCTCCTTTATTTACAGAAAATGAGATCTCATCCAAAACCGTTTGAGATCCGTATTTTTTAGAGATTTGAGAGACTTTTAACGTCATTTTCATCTAATGTTATTGATGGCAAAAGTAATTAATTGAAATGTGTAAGCCAAACGAAAATGATCGTTTTTGTTCTTAAAAAACAAAAAATAACGAAAAATAATTTAAAAAGCAATTGAATACAACAAAAAACATTATCTTCGCGTTGTATTTATGTAAAACGGTGTAGACGTTTTCATTTTAAGGTACAATGGTTTGTTTTTGGGTGAAGATGATTTGCGGCAATGGTTTAATGCGTAACATTTTATGTTTTTGAAATTTAAGCTACCAGTTTAAAAATGGGATCAATTATTGAATTTTTACTCGAAAAATGGCCTGTGGCCCTTTGGATTATTTTAACAATCATCGTTGCATCGGCGTATTTCAAACTTAAAGGAAAGGTTGAACGCGCTCATGACAAAGTGGATAATCTTCCATGTGACAAACACAGCAATCATATTGAAAATCAGAAAGACAATCATCGAAATTTAGATTTGAAAATTGAGAAGATGTCTAATAATATGGACTATATGAACAAATCTATCACTGATGTATCAAGAGTCGTAGATTCAATATCCAATAAATTAGGTGGTGGTATTATATCGGCATCTCCATTAACACAAATTATGAGTCCATTAACATTGACGGAAAGAGGAAAAAGTAAAGCTGAAGAGCTTGGCCTTAAGGAAATGATTGACAATAATTGGGAATCAATAAATAATTTAATCGGAGAGAAATCAAAATCAAAAAATCCGTATGATATCCAACAGATTTGTATTGATGAAGCTACATTGTTTCCTGAAATTTTTTTAAGTCAGGACGGCATTGATCGTATCAAGACGGATGCTTATAAAAACGGAGATTTACTACAATCCTATATGAGAGTCGTAGCAGTGATTGTTCGAGATAGATTTTTTGATGAGCATGGAATTGATGTTTCCGAGGTAGATGTACATGATCCGAACAATACTGCGGTATAAATTCATCTCTAAAGATAAATTAGCAAGGTAGATCGTTAGGTTTGCTTTCTTTTTACCAGAGCAAACGCACCAATATAATGTCTTTCATTCTATTTCCAAAAGCACGTTGTGTTTCGTTATTTCAATTATTTACCGTATATTTGCCCGTAAAAAATAGTTAAGACATGAAGTTTACGGCTCTGGCGCTACCAATTTTTGATCAATCTATCAATGATTATCACAAGTGGAACAATGTGGATACTACTATACAAAATCCTTATCCGGTTCAATCCATCGAATATTACCTGTATTTGAAAAACTGGATTGATACCGTTCAATGGCATTTGGAAGATATTATCAGGGAACCTGATATAAATCCGGTCAATGCTCTGAAAATTAAGCGGATAATAGACAAATCCAATCAGGACAGAACCGATCTGGTAGAACTAATTGATAATTATTTTCTCGATCGGTACAAAGACATCGAAATCCTGCAGGACGCAACAATCAATACGGAAAGTCCCGCGTGGGCAATTGATCGTCTTTCTATCCTGGCGCTGAAAATTTACCACATGCAACAGGAGGTCAACAGGACTAATGCTGACCGGGCTCATCGTGATGCCTGTGAAAAGAAATTGCAAATTCTTTTGGAACAACGGAAAGATCTCTCCATTGCAATCGAACAATTAATTGATGATATTGAGGCGGGGAAAAAATACATGAAAGTTTACAAACAAATGAAAATGTACAACGATCCTGCTCTAAATCCGGTATTATACGGTAAAGAATAAAATGTCACGAACTCTCATCATTCGGTTGTCGGCGCTGGGCGATGTCGCTATGTTGGTACCTGTCCTCTATTCTGCTGCATCAAAGTATCCTGAACAAGAGTTTATTCTGGTCACTAAAAGTCCTTTGCTCGGAATATTTGAATATAAACCTTCAAATGTAACGGTCTTTCCCGTCTATGCCAAAGGTGAACATAAGGGATTGAGAGGGTTATTCCGTCTGGTCGGAGAACTTTCTGCCCTGAAACCGGATAAAATTATCGACTCTCACAATGTTTTACGATCTGTTTATATACGTATTTTCTTCAGGCTGAAAGGGAAAAAGGTCGGGATCATCCATAAAGGGAAAGCTGAAAAAAAGGCGTTGACCGGAAGATACAACAAGACATTTTTCCCTCTGAAAACGTCCATACAACGTTATCTCGACGTCTTCAAAGATACAGGTTACAACTTCGACCTCGAATTCAAAAGCATATTTGAGTACGCCAGCCGCGATTTCACATTGATTGAGCCGGTCACAGGCGCTAAAGATAAAACCTGGATCGGGATCGCTCCTTTTGCAAAACACCGGGGAAAAATTTATCCTTTGGAAAAAATGGAGGAAGCGCTTGACACTTTAAGCTCAAAACCAGGTGTGAAACTATTTCTGTTTGGAGGAGGGAAAGAAGAAACCGAATTTTTAACCGGTTGGGCGGAACGTTATCCGTCGACTGTTTGTATTGCTGGGAAAATGAAATTTCCAACAGAGCTTCAGTTGATGAGTTATCTTGATGTTATGTTGACAATGGATTCGGGAAACATGCACCTGGCTTCTTTGGTCGGAACTCCGGTTGTTTCGGTTTGGGGAGCAACACACCCATATACCGGTTTTTACGGTTTCGGACAGGATCCGGACAATGCCATACAGCTTGAATTATCCTGTCGCCCGTGTTCCGTTTACGGGAATAAACCTTGTTTCCGTAAAGATTATGCCTGTATGAAAGACATTTCGCCTCAGATGATCGTCAAAAGGATTGATGACGTCCTTGACTGTCATTCATAAATTTTCACCCGATCGTTTTGCAGCATGTATTGAGCAGATTGCATCATTGAAAATGCATACTTCCTCATTTTCGCAGCTTCTTCTTTATGACTTTCCAGGATATTATCGGAGGAGTGATTTTTGTAATTATAAAGGCTTTCCCGTCCATCGTTGTGCCATGTATAGAACAAACTATCACTAATACAGCCGATTGCATTATCTGCAGAAAAGAAAATATATTCCCGGTCTTTCTCTAACAGATCTTCTCCAAAAGTATTATTTGTATAATTAATTCCCAATAAACCCATCACCGTCGGAAAAATATCAATTTGTCCCGCCGGACTGCTCTTTATCTCCGGTTTTACTCCGGGAGCAAGGATCATCATCGGGATATGATTGAATGTGATCGCCATATCATATAATTGTTTGCCGAGAGGGCTCCCGTGGTCGGAACACAATACAA
>JAIRZF010000068.1 GCA_031267385.1 Dysgonamonadaceae bacterium
GCTGGCATTATTCTTCGCCAGGAGGTTTGTAAAATGAGCGAAAAAACTTTGAATACTCTATTTGATTTACTCGGTAATCATAAAGTTGAAGTACCCATGCTCCAACGGGATTATGCGCAAGGTAGGCAGGATGATCATGCCTCAATGGTACGCAAGAATCTTTTAAATGATATAAGGTCAGCAATATTAGGTCAAACTCCGCCATTGGATTTGAACTTTGTTTATGGTAAAACCATAGATGGTAAGTTCATACCTGTAGATGGACAGCAACGGCTCACCACGTTGTTTTTGTTTCATCTTTACGCCTTTAAAGATGATGATTCCAAAACTGACATCTTAATTAAATTTACCTATGAGACACGCAAAAGTTCACGTAATTTTTTGAAAAACTCGTGTTAAATCGTGCATCTGTTTTTTCCATGGAATTAAAACCATCAGAAGCAATCAGAGATTCCGCCTGGTTTGTTTCGCTTTGGCAAAACGACCCAACAGTACAATCTTGTCTTACAATGCTTGATGATATACAAGACGCTTTTGCAGACATTACAGACCTTGATAAAAAATTAATAAACACAAATGTTGAACCGGTTATTTTCAGATTTTTAGAAATGACAAATCTTGGCATGGAAGACAACTTGTATATAAAACTTAATGCTCGCGGCAAGCCTTTGACTTCTCTTGAAAATTTCAAGGCTTGTCTTATCGGTAGGCTCCGTAGTGATAATTTTGAAAAATCTGTTTCATTTAATGTTTCTGATTTTGAAAATCTATTCGACGGAAAATGGACAGACTTGTTTTGGTCAAAATCACACAATGATTTTGACAGAACATATCTTGGTTTCTTTTCTATTTTACTTGATAATGTTAAAATTGATGTAGATTTGTCAAATCCACAGGATTACAACAAAATCAATTCACAAATATACGAAACTGCATATTATACATTGAACTTTTTATGCAATAATTCAGCAGAGCCTCGTTCTATAATTTTCAAAACATTGGATAATCAAACTTCTCCCAATCGTGTATTGTTTCATATAGTGACTACATACTTGTATTATTCTCATGGAGTTGACTCGGGTTCATTGTCCGAATGGATTAGAATACTTAAAAATTTGACACTGAATTCTACAATCGACAATGAAGAAAGATGCCTTAGTGCTATTTCTGGAATCAATACACTTTCTGATAACTGGACTGACCTACTTTCTTATTTTTCCACCAACAGTAAGATTTCTGTGCAAGGTTTCAACGGCGAGCAAATAGAAGAAGAGCAAATTAAAGCAAGGATTATTCGGATAAATACGACAGGAGATTTTGCAAAATTAATTTATGCCGCCGAGCAACATCCGTATTTTAGCGGACAAATACGCTCTGCGCTTTATTTTGCAAAGGCAGGCGAAAATAATTTTGACGAAAAGATTTTTGCACAATATTGGAGAAAAGTATCAGAATTATTTGACAATGATAAATCTAAATATGGTCATCTTTTGCGGCAAGCATTGCTTGCTTATGGAGACTATACATTGTCAGTTTCATCAGGTTACAAAACACTGTGTGTCGATAATCCAAATGAAATGCAATCAAGTCTAAAACGTCTATTTTCAAAAAACAGTGATATAGTAAAAAAAATTCTTGGTACGCTGAAAGCGGGTAAAGACATTGATGTACAACTTGAGGAAATCAAAAACAATGTACCTGTCCCAAGAAATGATTGGCGTTATTGTTTTATAAAATTTCCGGATTTGTTCAACTGGATGAGTTCAAGTTACTTACGATTAGGCCATTCATACAATGGAATAATTATTGTGCCCAATATATCTTCCAGAGGCTATAATTACGACGTATTTCTTGGAGCATTATATCTGTCTTTGCGGCAAAATAATATAGATTCATATTTGGAAGGTGATATGGGAGCATGGGGTAACCGCTATTTATGTGTTAATAAAATGATTGTGATCTTTAAAGATAATAATTTTATTGTTACAAATACTTCAATAGAATCAACAGTATTTGAAACAAAAACTGAAGATATAATAACAGAAGCGACAGACTATTTTAGAAAAGCAGCAAACGAAATGGAGAAAGCTTAACAAATAAAGATTTAAATAAAAATATTATAAAAGGATGCGAGGGTAGGCAACAGGGGCATCGCCTAACAGGTCTATTTACATTGCGCTCCTTCGGGGCTTGGCCTCCGCAACGACTAGGTCGTTCCGATTCGCTTCATTCCCACGCCATTGCTCCGGCACATTTTGCCAGCCTTGGTCTTTGCTTCACAAAGCCCTTATTCGGGCTGCAAAAACGTCAGATACAGCCGGAACGACAAACCTCTTGCCGAATACTTTTCAAAGTTTTATAGTTGCCATAATCAGCAATCGTATGATTGTTATGTTCCAAACGAAACAGGAGTTATATATGGCGGCAAGTTTGAAATTTTCACAGACCGGAAAAAACAATACCGGTTCCTCCTGAGGACAAGCAACGGGGAAGTTATCGCCGCAAGCCAGGCGTATGAAAACAAGGCGGCGTGTCTTAAAGGCATCAAAGCGCTCCAGAAGAACGCCCCCATTGCTGTAATCATTGATCCCGAAGAAGCGGTAAAGAAAGCTGCCAAGGCCGCTCCCGCAAAGCGCGGCGCAAAGGCCGCGGCGCCTTCCGCCGAAGCCAAAGAAAAAAAGCCCCGTACTCGCAAGCCTAAAGCCTGACTTGAAAAGCCTCCGCTCCCGGTATGAAAGCGGAGGCCGTCTTCTTTCAAGAAATACGGTATCCCAATGGCGCGTCAACAATCTGTTTCTGAAGATATATCCGGTTTCTTATCAATGCAGGATGGAATAATCATCATGATCCCCGGTCAATATTTTGACGGTCCGGTATAAATACTGATAGCCGCGTTTTCCGGTTTCATCATAATAATACCTGTCCATGTGCCAATGGCCGCCCCACCATTGCTTACAGGCAATCCTGTCATCTATTTGGTCATTCAGCAAGGCCACCTGATCTCCGTACTTTTCCGAATTGCCCAGTATATCGCTAAAAGCCGCGGCATTTATCCTGTCCGGGCCGGTATGGGACAGAATAA
>JAIRZF010000084.1 GCA_031267385.1 Dysgonamonadaceae bacterium
ATTGCCATTATGTTGTTGATGTGCTGTGTTTTGTGATCAATTCTCTTTCGGTCTCTTCTGGAGAACCTGCGCAAATGTAAACAATTATTTCGGATTATGAAAAAATCATGCCAAAAAAAAGAAAAAAAGGGAGGAAGAGGGAGTTACAGGAAGTTACAGGAAGTTAGAGGGAGTTACAGGGAGTTAGAGGAAGTTAGAAGGAGTTAGAGGGAGGAAAAGGAGGAAAGGGACAGGGGTTGCAACGTTTGTTAAAGCCCTCCGGGCTATGGCGAGAGCAAACCAACGATTTTCTATTGATATTGTTTCCCTTACGGGAAATGCATACGGGAAATGCACGAACAACACGAACAATGCCTTTGACATCATCGTCGCTATCATCGCTATCATCGCTATCATCGCTATCATTATCATTATCGCCATCATCACCAACGTCTTTGCCCGGAGGGCAACAATATCAATAAAAAGAAAAGGATACGAACATTGTCCGTCTTTGCCCGGAGGGCATTAATATCAATAGAAAATAATACGAACATTACCCGGTTTTTGCCCGGAGGGCAACAATATCAATAAAAAGAAAAGGATACGAACATTACCCGCTTTTGCCCGGAGGGCAACAATATCAATAAAAAGAAAAGGATACGAACATTGTCCCGTCTTTGCCCGGAGGGCATTAATATCAATAGAAGGTACGTAGCGCGAAAAGGCGCGTAGCGCTAACATCTTTGTAGACATGTGCGTGAGCGCATGGTAATGATGTACGCCACAACACCCGGAGCTGCGTAGCTGCGACATTTTATAGGTACACCTGACCATACACACGTTAATTGGTTTTTGCGCAATTGTTTCCGTGTCGGAAAATACACAACGGCGACGGGGGGGGGATGTCGCGGCTACGCCGCTTTGGATACTGTGTGCATGCTGTTTACGTGCGCTCACGCGCACGTAAACAAAAGTTTTGGCGCTACGCGCCTTTTACATTCCACGTCTTCCCATCTTCCATGTCTTCCCATCTTCCACGTCTTCCACGTCTTCCCATCTTCCATATCTTCCGATCTTACGGTCTTCCATGTCTTACGGTCTTACGGTCTCACGATCTTCCATGTCTTACGGTCTTACGGTCTTCTTCAGCGTGAACAGGAATTCCAGTCCTCCGTCCTTATGATTTTTAGCAGTGATCTCTCCTTTGTGGAGCAGAACTGCATTTTTCACGATGGAGAGGCCAAGTCCTGAACCTCCGGTATCTCTGGTACGGCCTTCATTTACCCGGTAAAAGCGTTCAAAAATACGGGAAAGGTATTTTTCTTCTACTCCGGCGCCGGTATCATAATAAGAGAAGTAATAGAAATCTTCATCTTCCATATAGCCGGAAACACGGATCGTGATATTATCTCCGGCATGAGCAATCGAATTATCGGCAAGATTGCGGAAGATGGAGTACAGCAGCATCCTGTTCCCTTCTATTTTGACGGAATCATCGACCTGAAGTTCAAAACCGATGTGATGTTCTTTAAAACAATCCGACAAATCGGTGTTCAACTCATTCAGCAGGGAACGGATCTCCACGGGTTCCATTTCAAACCGGTCGCCTGCTTCCTCTATCCTCGTAAGGATTGAAATATCCTGAATCAACTCCGATAAACGGACGATTTGCGTATATGAACGGTCTATGAAGAACTGTTTTCTTTCCGGATCGATACCCGGTTGATCTTTCAGGGTTTCGAGGTATCCCCTGATACTTGTCACCGGTGTACGCAGTTCATGGGCAATACTGTTTGTCATCTCCTGCTTCAGAAGGCGGGTTTTTTCCATCCGGGTAATGTTGTCGATAGTCACTTCAAAACTGTCGTCATCAAACCGGATGGATTTCAATTGATAATACTTACCGTCTTTTTCTATTTTTTCATCGTATAATGTCAATCTTTCGTCGTCTGGTTTATCCAGAAATTCCTGAAGACCGGCAAAAACGCTTTCGTAAAAAACAGCGTCTACATTCAATACCAGCCTGTCGCACAATGTGTTCAAATACTGCATGAAATGTGAGTTTGAATATATTTTCTTCTGTTCGGAGGTGAAAAAACAGACGCCTTCTTCGACCGACTGGAAGTGCTGTAAAAGCTTTTCTCTTTCGACCAGTAGCCTTTTACGGCTTTCCTGCAGTTTTTTGTACAGATTCACCATCTCATCTCCGATCTCGCCTAATTCGTCATCATGAAAATCAATGTGATGTAATTCGGCCTTTCCTTTACGTGCCGAGACTACAAAATCTTTCAGTTGGGCGATTGATTTTCCGAAACGGTTGGAAATATAGGTCAGGGCTATCAATACCGCAAAAAATAGAAGTATGATGAAATAGAGGAATACGTTATCGGATTTGAAAAAATCTTTTACAACAACATCATACGGGGATGCTACCCGGATAAAATATCCGTCATAATGAATGGCATAGTACATAAATTCTTTATTGACGGATGCTGATTCCCGTATATCCGAGCCATGATCTTTTACCCTGGCTTTCCGTATTTCCGGACGATCCAGGTGGTTTTCCATGGATTCGGGATCGGTTATATCGTTATCGAAAATAACTTTGCCATCGTCTTTTATGATCGATATTCTTAATTTCGAAGGAAGCAAAGGAAGCAATTCATTCAACCGGCCGATGTTGTTCAGGTCGATACGATTCCGGATCAGGTACAGGTTTATAAATTCCGCATATACTTCCTGTCCGGATTCAAAGATCTCTTTCTTGTACTTCTTCTCCCTGGAGTTTTCAAAAAGAACTACCGCCGCAGTGAAAAAAGTAAAAACGATAAAGAAATAAAGGAATATTTTCCGCTTATAATTCAGTTGCACTTCATTAATTTATATCGGGATTAAAACAATATCCATATCCTGAACGATTGGCAATGTATACGGCATGAGAACCCAGTTTTTTCCTCAGCCTGGTGACATGGACGTCTACCGTACGCTCGAGGACGTAACTTTCGTCGCCCCATACTTTATCCAATATCTCTTCCCGGCTATATACACGGGAGGGATTTTTAAACAACAGATAGAGTATCTCGAATTCTTTTTTAGTCAGCATCACCGACATTTCATTGATATGTATCTGCTTAGATTCCAAATCAATAACCAAACCGTCGAAGTCCAGTTTTTTCTTTCCGGATGCCTCACTGTCTTTTTCCGTCCGTTTCAACACCGCCTTTACGCGGGCAATTACTTCCTTGATGGAAAACGGCTTGGAAATATAATCATCTCCTCCGATGGAGAATCCTGTGAGCATATCATTTTCCGTATCCTTAGCCGTCAGAAAAATAATCGGTATTGAGATACCCTCTTTCCTTAGTTTCTCCGCCATACGAAATCCCGACATTCCTCCCATCATCACATCCAATAAAATTAACTGATAGGAATTTTCGTTCAGTAATTTCAATGCCTGTTCTGCAGAAACAGCCGTATCTACTGCAAAACCCTCACTTTCAAGATTGAATTGCAGAATTTCACGAATATCGGGTTCATCATCGACAACTAAAAAGGCGTTTTTCATCTCTTTGAATTTTAATAATTTCTAAACACATGTATCCGGAGGACAAGAATACGACGATTGTAATATGATCTTATTACGATTCTGTTACATTTTGGTTAAGACTTTTATTTCAGGTTGAAACTTCCCCTACCTGCCTAGAGTGAAAGTCCATGTCCCGGATTTTACACATCCGGCATATACAAATGCTTCATTTTTAATTTTACTTGTAGTTATATTGTTTCCATTCAACTTGTAATTCCCTTTTCCCGGTATAAGCGGAAGATATATTTCTGCCGACATATTTGCCGGAATGGAAATTGTGAGCTGATACAGTCCATTTTCCTCCTGTTTTTTCATATCGACCCGAACACTCCCCCGGATAGTCGGAATGATGGAATGGAGTTCCGTCAACGCGCCTGTCTGAGGTTTTATCCGTATTGTTTCAAATCCGGGAGTTAAAGGAGTCACTCCAACAAGCCTCCGGGGAATAATATTCGCAGGGGCGGCTCCCCATGCATGGTTCCAGTCCTGATTGGGTTTATATTTATTATCCCAGGCTTCCATACTGATGGTAGAACCGGCTTTCATCATATTGTACCAACTTCTGTCGTGAGTAGCCGTCAATAAAGAAAATGCATATTCCCCGTCAGCCGCTTTATACAAGGCGTCCAAAAGGAACTGGGAGCCGTAGACACTGCAAGCCATTTTCCTGGATTTCATATAGTCTAAAATGACGGAATAATGAGATTCCGGTGCAAGACCAAAATTCAGGGCAAACATATTTGAATGTAACGAGGTATGTTCCGTATCCTTGCCGTCTTTGTAATAGTTCTTTTTGTTGAGAAAAGCCTTGTTATACCTCTTTTTGAAAGTTTCGGCCTCTTTCCGGAGAAGAGTTGATTCTTCGCTATTTCCCAACACATCCGCTATCCCGGACAGGATGGACAACGCTTCATAGTGATATGCATTCGTCACGGCATTGTAATCCGTAAAAACGAACCCGTCGGCTTCGCCTCCTTCATTTTTCCCTAAACCCAGTATCCCTGTATGCGGCCAGTCCACGATATCCCGGATCTGTTCATTACAATGGATGGACGCCCGGAATCCGGGAGTTTGTTTGCCGGTGGTAGTCGTGATCAAACCGGTTTCGTCTTTTAACTGCAACAATGTGCGCGCTTTCAAAAGTTCATAATTAGCGGATAAAGACCGTTTATCGCCCGTATACAGGTAATCATACCAGGCAATTAAAACCGATTGCATGATCCATTCGGTAGGCCATGTCGGGTGTAAGAGCAAATATTCATGCGACCGCCGGGCCATTGTATATTCCCGGTCTACTCCATAGTGGCATAATTGATTGATCAGGGCGTCCGCTTCATATGGAATACGTTCGCGGTCTCCATCCACATAAATACCGGTAAAAGAAGTTGCTTTTATGGAATACTTGCACATCTCCCAAACCTGATTCAGGATCTCATTATCGCAATGAAAAGCCGAAGCCGTTTCATCAAAGGGGTAATGGACGCTCTCCCGGTATATATCCGCCGGATCCAATTTCCCATGATAATTTTCGATCTCACAATACCTGAACGGGAGTACTTCCCCGATATATCCGGGCATAAGAACAGCTGTTTTGCCGGTATTCCTTTCGTCCGGTTTTATCTTGATTGCATAGCTGTGCGTTCCTTTTAACAACGGAAGGGAATAGCGCCGGTACCGGATCGTGCCGCCGGGGGCGCGGTCGAGCTTTGATCCGTTATTTTTTTCTCCCAAATGGATCAAGACCGTATCGTTTTCCGCAGCAGAAGTAAGCGTTACTTTCAACTGTCCGAACGATGCTTTTCCGAAGTCAACAAACCATGATTGACTGCCGGAACGGGTAATTGTCCCCGGTTTTTCCACTGTTTTGACCAATGGATAGAATGGAGTGCAATAGGGCTGCAACTGTTCGTCCGTACGAAATGCTTTAATATCCGACCAGGCAATATCCTTATTTTCATTTGTTTGTATTCCGACTCTCCAGAAATAAGTCGTGGCCGGTTTTAATGCCGTTCCTTCGTAAAGTACTGCAACGGACTGCGGACTCTGTACCGGAGAACTGTCCCATACAGATCCTTTCATATCCAGCACATCCTGATAATTATCTGCCAGGACAACACGATAGGAGGTCTGTACAACATTTTGCCCTCTACCCGGAACGATCCAACCGAATGAAGGATGAGTGGATGCTATCTTTACATACTGTACAGGCTCTACAACATGTTCTATCTCTCTTAAAGAAATTTCCGACGGATATCCGTTGATATATACCCTGTCTGTATGTTCAACCAGATCCGTCATCAGGCCGGCTGGTTTATCCCGGGCCGGAGATTCGGAAACAGGATAAAACAAACACAGGATAAAAACACAGGCCGGTTTTAACAAATGACGTTTCATAACTATTTTTAATACACCCTCACCGGATTTTATTTTAATTCCTTAATACGAATATTACGGAATTTAACCGGAGAACCATGTCCCAGGAAACCAATATGTCCCGTCTTATTCAATAGTCCGGGATGCTGTTTCCCATCTATCGTGCCGTTTTTGGATGCTTCCCGGATATTTCCGTCAAGGATCACTTCTCCATTCAGTGTGATCTTGATATGATCACCGTCCGCAATGACTTCCTGATAATTCCATTCTCCCAAGGGTTTCAGGAAGCCTCGTTTTGCAGGGATCACACCGTAAACCGATCCGTGATACTGGTATTTTTGCAGGTTCTTATAGACAGGATCTTCATTATCGATTATTTGCAGTTCCATACCTACATACGCAGCATCCCCCTCCATTGGAGTACGGATACCTAAACCATTGTTAGCGGCCGGGGTCAACTGAAATTCAAAACGAAAGACAAAGTTACCGTACTCACTTTTTGTGTACAGGTTCCCTCCGAAGCTACTGCTGGGGATCAACGAGATATGCCCTCTTTTTAAAGTATAATCCACCGTATTTCCAACCCATTCATGCATGTTGGTTCCATCGAACAGTACTTTGAATCCTTCTTTTTCTTCTTCATCAGAAAGTTTAAACGGCTCTTCTTCCGGCATCTCATTCAGTTGTTTGCGGATTGCCTCTCGCTGATAACCGGCGTCCGGGTTGTCTAATACCTGAATCACTTTTTCCAGCAAATCACGGACAATTTGTCCTGTATATTCGGAATGATTGGCCGAAATATTCATTACCGCATTCGCCGCAGTCTGTTGTACCGGTTTGTTATCCAGGAAATCACCGGCATAGATCATTGCCGGGAATGTTTCCGTTTGTCCTATACGGCGAAGAATATTATTTTTCTGATCTTCCGTCTTTGCAATTTCCATGGCTTTACGCAGGGAAATAAACCGGTTTTCCGGGGTCAGGGCGGGAAGCGATACCAAACGGACATATGCCGTCAATGCGCGGTCGAAATAAGCTGCTCCTGAAATATCCGTACACACGGCATACAGTTCATTTGCCGCCTCAATTCCTTTCCAATTATAAATAGCATCGAAAGCGGCGTCCTTAGCGATCCCGTTTTCATTCTTAAATCCGGAAACGATAACAGGCAATGCTTGTTTATCTCCTGTGGCGGAAAGTACGATATAATAAAGGTATTTTTTATTTTCTTCTACCTGAGACATTTTTTTACTTACGCCGGCAAACCGGTCGGCCGCTGATTGTGAAGCAATAGAGGCGATAATGGCTTGTTGGAGAGGAGCAATTGCATCTTCTTCTGCGGATTCCAACATACTACAAAGCAGTGGGAAATCTTTTTCAACAACCACGTCTTTCAAAGTCGCATAAGCCGCTTTCTTCACTTCGGGAGAACCTGATTTGACCTGTTCCAGTACGGTATCAAACGCTTTATCGGCTTTTCTCAATGCCAAAAGTTGCAATGCCGCTACTTTACCGGCATCTGCAGAAGCCGGTATTGTTTTTACAAGAGAGGGGATAATATCGCCATCGAAAGATTCCAGCGCATTTTGTCCGGCCTTTACAACCGGAGGATCATTGTTTTCCAGCAATTCTGCCAATGCAGGGATCGTGCTTATGTCTCCAATTTTCATCAAAGCCGATGCGGCAGCCTGCCGTACTTCCAGATCAGGATCTTTCAATTGGTCTGTAATGTTTTTTTTATACGGGAGATCCGGCTTGTTTATCTTGCTCTCCCGCCCTATCCAATTGAGAATATCCGTTTTCACCTCATTCTTTGCTTTGGGCAGTGATTTCAATACACCGGCGTACATTTCCCGGTTGGAATAAGCGGAAGCAAAGTTCAAGGCCGAGTTACGGTATTCTCCCGATTGGTCTTTCAACGAACTCAATAACAGCTTTGTTGGGTCGGAACTTTGCGAAAACAAGATTTCCAAAGCGGCAATACGAGTCTGTGTCTGTCCTGCTTTCATAGCGGCATCCAAGAGATCTCCCGCGGCTTTTTCTGCAACTTTGGCGTTTCCTTCCGCTGCGATCTTTTTGATCAGGGCGATATATGCCTCATTGGCTCCGGTCTTATCTGTTTTATATCCGGCGGCAGCTGCCGCATTTCTTACTATTTCCAATGATTTTTCTGTTCCGATACGGCTAATCGCATACAAAACAAGTTTTTGCATCTCTTCACTGCCTTTTCCGATCATTCCTGAAATAAGCTCTTCATTTATCTTTATTTTTGCTTCTCCAACGGCTAATATCACATCCTGTTGTGTTTTTGGAGTACCCATGCGTCTCAACAGGGCGGCCTGCAAAGCCTGTTTTGCTTTTTCCGTATTGATATTTGCCAATGCACGGGCGGCAGGGCCGCTCAGATCTTCTATTGCCAGGTATTGTCCTAGAGCATCCACACATTCATCCCGGCCACATATCTGAAGTTCACGGATAATGAACGCTTTCGTCTCTCTTTCGGTTGCTATGTCCAATGCTTTTACGTATGCGCCGGCAACGATTAGACGGGCATTTTCCTGTCCTTTGTCCGATACATAATGAGCCAATCCGCTCAAAGCATAATCAGTGGGGGCATTTGTTCCTTTTCCCGGGGCATTGATCGTATTTACCAGGTAAATAACGCCTTCTTCTCCTGTTGAAGTTAATCCGGCAATTAACTCGTCGTATGCAGCCTGTTTATCGGCCGGCATCTGAGCCAGTACATCTGCAATTATTGTCTTCGTGGTTCTGTTCGAGGGAGATTGGGACATCGTCGTGTTTCCCAATAAAAAAATCCCGGCCAGTAGTATATATATCTTTTTCATATGTTCGTGTTTTTATTTCTTATATATTCCAGGGGGCGCGCATTGGTTGATCGATCAAACGGTTGGCTGCCTCATCGTTAATAAATTCAAGTTTCACAGGATCAAATTCCAGAGCACGGTTCAACCGGAGCGCTACTGCTCCCATGTTCACGATCGTAGCGGAACGGAATCCATTGCGTTCATTCAGTGCAAAAGGTTGACGGGTACGAATGCTTTCGAGGAAATCGGTTATCTGGGGTTCCGGTTCCGGATAATTCGCCAGTTTCTTTTCCCAGTCGGGGATATCACAAACGAAGTTTTTATATACGTTACCATTCGGACCTGCAATGTAAGGGGTATCCGGATTTCCGTAATCACCACCCCAGAGTACGATCTGACAACCGTCTTCATACGTGTAGGTTATTGAGCGCCAGGTACCCACGGCATCCGGATGTTGTTGAGGGGCGTCGACTTCCACTTTTACCGGACTGGTGTGGTCTTTCCCCAGGAAATATTGTACGGGATCAATGTAATGTTGTCCCATGTCGCCAAGTCCTCCTCCATCATAATCCCAGTAGCCACGGAACGTACCATGCGTGCGGTGTTTGTTATACGGACGATAGGGAGCGGGGCCCAACCACATATCATAATCCAGTTCGGCGGGTACGATTTCCGGTTCCAGGTACTCTTTACCTACCCAGTAAAATTTCCAGTCGAAACCGGTATGTTTGCTGATTGTCACTTTTAAAGGCCATCCCAACATTCCGCTCTGAACTAATTTTTTCAAAGGTTTAACGGGAGTTCCCAGCCCATAAAACGGATCGGCAAACCGGAACCAGGTGTTTAACCGGAATATGCGTCCATATTGCCGCATGGCTTCCATCACTCTTTTCCCTTCTCCGATAGTGCGGGTCATCGGTTTCTCACACCAGACGTCTTTTCCTGCTTTGGCGGCTTCTACCGACATGATTCCATGCCAATGCGGAGGCGTTGCAATATGTACAATATCTACATTCGGATCCAGGATCAGGTCGCGAAAATCGTGGTAAGCTGCAATTGTTTCTTTGACCAGGTGTTTACCTGCTTCCAGGTGTTTTTTATCCACGTCACACACGGCAACCAGACGGGTGCCGGCGTAATTCACATGTCCCCGTCCCATGCCTCCGACTCCAATAATTCCTTTTGTCAGTTGATCACTTGGGGCGATGTACCCACTTCCGCCCAATACATTCCGGGGTACAATCGAAAAAATGGCGACTCCTCCGAGAGCCTTGAGGAAATCCCTCCTGTTTGTTTTCATATGTCAATAATTTGTTTATAAATGTCCTGTGGAACTCGCAGCCTTGTTGACTACGTCGAAATTTCGTAATGGACTGATGCCGATTCTACGAATTCATGCTCTTTAGCATCGGCTCTGCATGCGTGCTTCATAGGATTATATTAAGTTTAACGTTCTTCTTAAGAAAGGGTAAATATAATCATTTTTTTAATACCAAAATTGTTCTTCTTTATCTTCAGCAGGGCGAACGCATTTTAATTTATTAGGATTTTCAACAAATAATCATTATCCCAACCGGCATCCAGCCTTTTTCCTTTCACACTTCTTTTTTTGGATTGCTCGTGTTTAACGAGATTAA
>JAIRZF010000123.1 GCA_031267385.1 Dysgonamonadaceae bacterium
TCCATGACAATCATAAATTCTAAAGAAATATTGACCTTGTATATTCGTTTCGGTGGATCGTATAGTACGGATGCGCCGATGTTCAACAGATCCGGAAAATTGCAATTTCTCTATATCAATCTTTGCATGGCCGAATATATTTTTTAACAATCCTTCTGCAAATATTTGTTCAGTCTGCCCTTCTACAAATATGGCAACTTTTTTCATGCTTTTCCCCACTCTGAATTGAGGTAATCGGTTGCCAAAAAATCAAAGTTATTCAGGCCGGTATATTCAAAGTCATCAAACTTTTCTTTTGAATTTCGATAATTGAACACCTGACATTCTCCGCCTTTGCGTTGAATCACTTGCCAGTATTCAAGTGGGACAGCATTCATTACAAAACGGTCGTTTGTGGACATGATAAGCTGAATGTTATCATTTTTTTCAGCAATTTCAATGAGTAGCTTTATGAGGCGAGACGAACGGTCAAAGTCAAGCCCTTCGCCGATGTCGTCAATAAGTATTGTTGTTGATAGTTTTTTTAATATATTATAGGAAATCTGGATTACGAGAGACAATGCCCTAAACATTCCTTGGGACATTTGTGGTTGCCATATAGTTGTTTTGCTGTCTTGTTCCTCCACAAATATTGTTAACCCATTCGCTCCTGCCGTCAGTGGTATGGGCGGAAATGCGCTTCGGTTTGAGGTAAATCCAATATCCTTTAGTTCATACCCTATTTCTTTCATGGAACTAATTATCATCTTTTTAAAATCATCTTTTAATTCCTGTATTCCTTTTATAAACAGTCCAATTACTGAATCCGCATTCCTAGGATCAACAACTACATTATTCATATCATTGACAACAAAAACAGTATCTTGTCCAAGCTTAGAGGCAAATTCATACATTCGCTGCCCCTCTGCCCATTTTGCCAGTTCTTCCAAAAAGGGATGTTGAATTGCATCTCGTTTTGAAGAAACGACGAGTTGATTAGGGGAAAGATGAAAATCCATATCTGTTTTAAACTGAGCTGAAAATATTTGCCCAATACCGTCACTTCCTCGCTTAAACTTTTGTTCACCATTAATACTCAATTCTTCACCTTGAACTTTTTGGTGCAACAAACTAAGTTTGTATTGGTAGGTATGTATATTGTCAGAAAATTCAACATCATAGTTACCGGAATTAAGCAATTGCGGCTGTAAACCTGCAAGCATATTTCCCAACCATCCAATTCTAGTGAGTGTATTTGTTTTACCGGTTGCATTTTTACCAACCAAAAGATTAATTTTTTCGAGGGTCAATCCTTTAAGTACCCAATAATTGGGTTTTTCATCAAATTCGTGATAGTCAATTTTCCGTAAAATCATACGTTCTCTCCTTCTGTTATTTCCATCGGTCTAATCATAGACTCGATAAATGCGATTTCGTCCTGCGTCAAGCCGTATTTCTTGTATAATTTTTCATCTGTCCATGATTCTGAAAAATCCTGCATGGGGACAAAAGCAAATCTATCTTTTGTAATGTCCTGAGAAAAAGATAATTGAGCAACAAGAAATCTGACTAACTTTGTTGTGGCATAAGAAATACAATTACTCGCCTCGGCTTTTGTCTCGAAAGACCCTAAAAGTATATAAGTCTCTGTACAAATATATCCCGGTCGAAGAATTTCAACACGAGATAATACCCGACGCTTACCTTCTTTATCAGGTAGCCCCGCATGGTCATACGATGTCTTTGAAGTCATTACTTTCCATTTTTTAATCAGATCTTTACCTGTTGTAATCTGACTGCTTTGATATGATCCTTCGCCGTTCTGGTAACGCAAAATAATATCACCACTTTTCAATGGGCGGATATTTGTTGCTAACCCAAATGGTTTTCTGCTTGAAACTATTGTATCCATTGTCTCTTTATTTCTAGCCATTATCTTGCGCACAATTTGAGCCGCTTGTTCATATCTTATGAACGTACTAAATTCATTTAATTGACGCCCCGATATAATCTTTTCGCCATTTTGTATGTTTGTTACTTCGCAGAGACCATCGGAATCCTTCTCCCATAAAAAGTAACAAATGCCACCGGGAATATCTGGCCCTTGAAAACATTCTTTTGAATCCGCATAATCAACCAATTTCCGTATTTGTTTGTCATTCAACATTGTTTCTCTGAATGAGTCCAACCCTTTACCGCCTGCGAACCATTTATCTGGTATAATCATGGTCAGATAGCGGGGCCTCATTTTCTTTGCCTGCTCAACAAATTTATTAAATATCGGAGAGGCACTCCGGCCATATCCCCCGTCACTCAACTGATATGGCGGATTCCCGATGATAACATCAAACTTCATATTAAAAATTTCCTCCGGTTTTTTTGTATGTATAAATTGATACGCGTGAGTTTCAAGCTTGTCGCCCCTATCATAGTTTTCCTGATTCGCCCCACAAAAAACGCATTTCCCGTCTTTCCAGGTATGTTCTATGCGTTCAAACCTGATATTCCCTGAATCATCGTCAAAGGCATTGCAAACAGAATATTTACCCGAGGCGTGTTTGGAGCAATACACGGAACGGCGGGTCAGGTGAGCGGTCAATTCGGTGATGGCAATGCCGTAAAGCTGGTTCTTAAATATATGGTTTATCCGTTCGGACAGGTTAGGGATTTCTTTTTCCAGTCCTTTCAAGAGCCGTTTGGCAATTTCCCGCAAAAATACGCCGGTCTTTGAGCAGGGGTCAAGGAATTTAGCCGCTTTGTCGCTCCACAAGGATTGGGGCAAGAGGTCAAGAATCTCATTCGCCAATTTTGGCGGGGTGAATACCTCGTCGTTGCTCAGGTTGGCAAGGCAGGAGAGGACGTCGGGATTGAAGGAACGCGTGTCAATCATACTGCGGTCTCCATTTCCCATATTTTAAGATAATGCACAGGG
>JAIRZF010000150.1 GCA_031267385.1 Dysgonamonadaceae bacterium
TTATCTGGGGATGTACGGGAATCAAACAAATGTCTATTTTTTGCGGCATCATGCTGTTTTATAAATGTTTTCCTTTTGTCAAATATCAATGGAATAAACTGTGGTACATTCCGCTGGGCTGCATTATCCTTACCCTCTATAATATTGTCCGCATCGGCTCGACCGTGTTATTGACCAAGGGTCATCCCGAAAGATTCGACTCCTTACACGACGGTATTTTCAGATATGTATATTACGGTATCGTTTTTGCTCTTTGGGTAATTTGGGAAGAACGATTTGCAAAAAAAAATGAAAAAATAAATTATGATCACTCACCGCATTCAACAGTTTCGTGAAGCGATGCAGGCCGAAAACGTGCAAGCCTGCATTATTCCGACTACCGACCCTCACATGGGCGAATATACTCCTGCACATTGGGAAACACGTCAGTGGATTTCCGGATTCACCGGTTCGGCAGGCACCGTACTCGTTACGACGGATAAAGCCGGATTATGGACCGATTCCCGCTACTTTTTACAGGCGGAAGAACAATTGCAGGGCACGGGCATCGAATTGTTCAAGCTGGGATTGCCGGATACGCCTTCTCCCGAAGTTTGGCTCAATGGGGAATTATCTCCCGGCGATACGGTCGGCTTTGAAGGAAAAGTATACGCCGCTTCCGATGCTTTAGCTTTGATTTCTTATTTTAGAGATCACCATATACACGTCAAATCCGATTTTGCTCCTTACGACCGTATTTGGAAAGATCGTCCGGCGATTCCTTCCGGCAAAGTGTTCGTCCTTCCCGAACAGGTTTCGGGCAAAAGCGTAAGCAGTAAAATCAATTGCTTACTGGAAGAAATGAACAATCAGGGAAGCGATTTCACGATTCTGGCTTCTTTGGATACAATTGCATGGCTGTTTAATTTACGGGGAAGCGATATAAAATACAATCCGGTAGCCGTTAGTTATGCCGTTGTTTCGGCGAAAGAAACAGTACTTTTCATTCAACCGCAAAAACTTACGCCCGTTGTAATCGAATATTTACAAAGAGAAGGCGTAATTTTGGCGGAATATGAAAAAATTTACGACTACTTGTCCGTTCGGAATGAACCCGGTACGGTGTTGATCACTCCCAATAAAATCAATTATCATTTATACACGAATATTCCCGAAAACTGCAAGATTGTAGAAACAAGCGTCCATCCGGTCGATCATTTGAAATCCGTGAAGAATGAAACGGAAAAGAACGGCTTCCGCAAGGCGATGCGGAGAGACGGCGTGGCATTGGTCAAGTTTCTTTATTGGCTGGACAATCAGTTGACAACCGGACAACAAGTAACCGAACTGGATGTAAGCGCTCAATTGAAGTTTTTCCGAAGCGAGCAGGAATATTTTTTCAGTGAAAGTTTTGAAACCATAGCCGGTTATGGCGCACACGGCGCTATTGTTCATTATGCCGCCCGACCGGATACCAATGCAACTATTTTGCCCGAAGGCGTTTTGCTGATTGATTCCGGTGCACAATATTTCGACGGAACGACCGACATTACCCGAACGGTAGCTACCGGTCCCGTATCGGATGAAATGAAAAAGGATTTCACGCTCATCCTGAAAGGGAATATACAACTGTCTCAAGCCGTATTTCCGAAAGGAACCGTCGGGATGCAACTGGATGTATTGGCGCGTCAATTTATTTGGAAAGAAGGACAAAACTACCTGCACGGAACAGGACACGGCGTCGGACATTTCCTCAATGTACACGAAGGCCCGCAAAGTATCCGTATGAATTATAATCCGAATCCTCTCCTGCCGGGAATGATTACTTACAATGAGCCGGGTGGATACAAGACCGGTCAATACGGTATTCGTATCGAAAATTTATTACTCACCGTTCCTTACAAGACCACCGACGCCGGCGAATATTATGCTTTTGAAACATTAACCCTTTGCCCGATTGATACAAGACTGATTGATTGGCGGCTGATGAGCGAAGAAGATATCCGGTGGTTAAACGATTATCATCAAAAGGTGTATGAAAAGTTAAGCCCTTTCTTGTCAAAAGAAGAAAAAGATTGGCTGAAAAAGTCTTAGACATCGCTCTTCTTTCCGCTGGCGCGGATAAATAGAACGCGGATGACTCGGATTATACGAGTCATCCGCGTTCTATTTATTCGCGTTCTATTTATCTATACTCATGTCAGTATTGATGAAAATGGCAATGTAGTAACTTCTATTACAGGACTCACCACAGGTACAACCTACGGCAATATTACTTCAGGTATCAGTCGCGAACTTTCTATGGTTGGTGGATAGTTGGCTGGATCGCATAAACGAGGTAGTCGGCTATTGTGTTGCCAACGATATGTATGCAATCGTCAATATACATTGGGATGGCGGTTGGTTGGAAAACAATTGTACTCCCGACAAGCAGGAGGAAAACAACCGGAAACAACAAGCTTTATGGACACAGATTGCCAATAAACTGAACCACTATGACGAACATTTGCTCTTTGCCGGTAGCAACGAACCGAACGTAGATACCTCCTATTTTGACGGCATCTATCAGAACAGTGAAGTTTGGATGAACGGCGCATCTATCGGAAAGCGTCCCAACACCACGATTTGGGCTGTTTGGGAACGGCAGTCAATGTTCGCGCAATGGAACGCCAACTGGAAATCCTGAAAGCAATGGGTTGCAACGGTATCCGCACATCGCATAATCCGCCGGCGCCCGAACTGCTGGATTTATGCGACCGGATGGGATTCATCGTGATGGATGAAGCCTTTGACATGTGGCGGAAGAAAAAAACTCCCTACGACTATGCCCAATACTTTCCGGAATGGCATGAGCGGGATTTAAGCGATATGATTCGCCGCGACCGGAACCATCCCTCCGTCTTTATGTGGAGCATCGGGAATGAAGTGCTGGAGCAATGGACGGACGTTCAGGCCGATACGCTGAGTTTGCAGCAAGCCAACCTGCTGCTTAACTTTGCCAATATGCTGAGCAAAAAAGATATTGATACCGTCCATCTGCACGTCAACTCCTTGCTGGCCATCAGGCTGGCGGATATTGTCAAGCAGTTCGACCCTACGCGCCCCATCACAAGCGGGGGAAACGAAGTGAGGGCTTTCAGCCATGTTTTCCGTTCGCGCGCGATGGACATTATCGGATTTAACTACCATGAGGATAGCTGGACTAAGCCGGGATTTCAGGAAGAGTTCCCCAACCAGAAGTTGATTATCACAGAGTCCACATCCGCCCTGATGTCGAGGGGATATTACGAAATGCCTTCGGACAGTATCCGCCTGCGTCCCACGCGGTGGGACGTTCCGTTCAGCCTTCCGGTTCATCAGAACTCTTCGTATGACCATATTCATGTGCCTTGGGGAAGCACGCACGAAGATTCGTGGAAGCTGGTGAAAAAGCAGGAGCATATTTCAGGCATGTATTTGTGGACCGGTTTCGATTATCTGGGCGAGCCTACACCGTTCTGGTGGCCGTCCCGCAGCTCCTATTTCGGGGTGATTGATTTAGCCGGATTCCCCAAAGATGTGTATTATATGTATCAAAGCGAATGGACGGACAAACCGATTTTGCATATTTTCCCCCACTGGAATTGGGAGGAAGGGCAAACGGTGGATGTGTGGGCTTATTACAATCGCGCCGATGAAGTGGAACTGTTTCTGAACGGCCAATCGTTGGGAAAGAAAACAAAACCGGAAGACACCTTGCATGTGTTTTGGCGCGTGCCTTTCCAAAAAGGGACGCTGAAAGCGGTTTCTTATCAGGCCGGAAAAGAAGTGTTAAGCAAAGAAATTAAAACAACCGGAACGCCTGCGGCTATTCGCCTCACAGCGGACAGGCAAACCATCCAAGCCGATGGGAAAGATTTGTCTTTCGTCACGGTTGAAGCCTTAGACAGTGCCGGCAACCCGGTTCCCATAGCCGATAATCTGGTATCGTTTAGCGTTGAAGGCGAGGGCTTTATTGCCGGGACGGACAATGGCGATCCGACGGATGTAAATTCTTTGAAAAAGCC